>NZ_JBEYHT010000003.1:177417-226782 GCF_040635425.1 Streptomyces laurentii
CGCGCGGGCGAAGGCCAGCACCTCGGCGGCCTTGGCCGCGTACGACGAGCCGCCGCCCGTGGACGGCGGGGGCGGCGTGCTCGGCTTCGGGGCCGACGTCCCCGGCCGCGAGGGCGTCGGGGCGGCCTTCGCGGCCTCCTCCTGTCGTGCCGCCTCGGCCCGCGCCTTCTCCGCCTCCGCCTTGGCCCGCGCCTCCGCCTTGCGGCGTGCCTCGGCCTCCCGTTCGCGCTCCAGCTTCTCCAGCCGGGCCTTCTCCTCGGCCGTCAGCCGGTCGAGCAGTGTGCGCGCTTCGGCCAGCTTGTCCTGCACCGTCCGCTTGCTGGTCCGCAGCTCGGTCTGCGAGGCGGTCAGCCGCTCCAGGCTCTTGGTCGCCGCGGCCCGTTCCTTCGCCGCCGCGGCGCGCTTCGTCTCGTAGTCGGCGACGGCCGTGCGCTGGCGTTCGGTCAGCCGGTCCATCAGATGTGACTGCTCGAAGTAGTCCTGCGGGCTGTCCGCGAAGATCAGGGTGGCGGTCGGGCCGACCGCGCCCGCCCGGTACTGGGCGGCGGCGAACGAGCCGAGTTCGCGCCGGGACTCGTTGATCTCCGCGGTGCGCTTGGCCACGTCGTCGAGGATCCGGCCGACCTTGCGCCGCTGGCCGTCCGTGGCCTCCTTGGCCCGGTCGTACTTCTGCGTCGCCACACCGGCCTCCCGGTACAGCCGGTCGACCTGCTTCTGGACGTCCTCCACGGACTGCCGCGGGGCCGGCGCCGCCTGGGCGCTCGGGGCCTGCGCGGACAGCAGGGTGACGGAGGCGAGGGCGGCCGTCGTGACGCCGACGGCGGGGGAGTGGGGGCGGGTCGTGCGCGGCTTGCGGTGGGACGCCAAGGCCGGCATCTCCTTCCTGGACGCCGAGGGCGCCCGGCCGCGTGGGGGACGGCCGTGGGGGAGGCGGGCCTGATCGGCGTGGGCCGCCCGCTCGACGCTGGTCGCCGACACCGGGGAGGGGGTTGGGGACAGGCAGCCTGGGCGTGCACGCTAGCGACCCGTGGGGCGGGTGGGAAGCCCGATGTCCGATAGGCCCGATACGTTTTCGTGACCTCCGTCGTGACCTCCGTCGTGACCCCCGTCATGATCTCCCGCACGGCGCCCGCCCGGTCTCACCCTCGGTGCCGGACGCCTCACACAGGGAAGGGAATCCGCGGACGGCGGCGGAGTGTCGGTGCGGCGCCCTAGACTCGAGAAGCGATGAGCAACAGCCTCTTTGACGACAGCTTCCTGGCGAGCCTCCAGAACCACTCCGCGGAGGAGCCCCCGCCTCCGCCCGAGGACGACCACGGCGATCACGGGGACCACTCCGGCGCGCCGGTCACGGAGGAGGTCCCGCACGACCTCTTCGGGGACCACTTCGACGCGCCCCCGGCCGACCGGGACGCGTACTACCGCGACGGCGCCCACCGCCCCGTCGTCGACCCCGCCGCGCTCCTCGACGGGCTGAACGAGCAGCAGCGCGCCGCCGTCGTCCACACCGGCTCCCCGCTGCTCATCGTCGCCGGCGCCGGCTCCGGCAAGACCCGGGTGCTCACCCACCGCATCGCGCACCTGCTGTCCACCCGGCACGTGCACCCCGGCCAGATCCTGGCGATCACCTTCACCAACAAGGCCGCCGGCGAGATGAAGGAGCGCGTCGAGCAGCTGGTCGGCCCGCGCGCCAACGTCATGTGGGTGTCGACGTTCCACAGCGCGTGCGTCCGGATCCTGCGCCGCGAGTCGAAGCGGCTCGGCTTCACCTCGTCGTTCTCGATCTACGACGCCGCCGACTCCAAGCGTCTGATGTCCCTGGTCTGCCGTGACCTGGACCTCGACCCGAAGCGGTTCCCGCCGAAGTCCTTCAGCGCCAAGATCTCGAACCTGAAGAACGAGCTGATCGACGAGGAGACCTTCGCCGACCAGGCCGCTGGGGGTACCTCCCAGGCCGAAGGCTCTGGGGGAGGCTTCGAGAAGACCCTGGCCGAGGCGTACCGGATGTACCAGGCGCGGCTGCGCGAGGCCAACGCCCTGGACTTCGACGACATCATCATGACGACGGTGCACCTGCTCCAGGCGTTCCCCGACGTCGCCGAGCACTACCGCCGCCGCTTCCGGCACGTCCTCGTCGACGAGTACCAGGACACCAACCACGCCCAGTACACCCTGGTCCGCGAGCTGGTCGGCACCGGTTACGAGGACCTCGGCCCGTCCGAGCTGTGCGTGGTCGGCGACGCCGACCAGTCGATCTACGCCTTCCGCGGCGCGACGATCCGCAACATCCTCCAGTTCGAGGAGGACTACCCGGACGCGACCACGATCCTCCTGGAGCAGAACTACCGCTCCAGCCAGACGATCCTGTCCGCCGCCAACGCGGTCATCGAGCGCAACGAGTCCCGCCGTCCCAAGAACCTGTGGACGAACGCGGGCGCCGGCGCGCAGATCACCGGCTACGTCGCGGACACCGAGCACGACGAGGCCCAGTTCGTCGCCGACGAGATCGACCGGCTCACGGACGCGGGCGACGCGAAGGCCGGCGACGTCGCCGTCTTCTACCGCACCAACGCCCAGTCCCGTGTCTTCGAAGAGATCTTCATCCGCGTCGGCCTGCCCTACAAGGTCGTCGGCGGCGTGCGCTTCTACGAGCGCAAGGAGGTCCGTGACGTCCTCGCCTACCTGCGCGTCCTCGCCAACCCCGAGGACAACGTGCCGCTGCGCCGCATCCTCAACGTCCCCAAGCGGGGCATCGGCGAGCGCGCCGAGGCGATGATCGACGCCCTCGCGCTGCGCGAGAGGATCACCTTCCCGCAGGCGCTGCGGCGCGTCGACGAGGCGTACGGCATGGCGGCCCGCTCCGCCAACGCCGTCAAGCGCTTCAACACGCTCATGGAGGAGCTACACACCATCGTCGAGTCGGGCGCCGGACCCGCCGTGGTCCTGGAGGCCGTGCTCGAACGGACCGGCTACCTCGCCGAGCTGCAGGCGTCCACCGACCCGCAGGACGAGACCCGCGTCGAGAACCTCCAGGAACTCGCCGCCGTCGCCCTGGAATTCGAGCAGGAGCGGGGCGAGGAGGGTGGCACGCTCTCCGAGTTCCTGGAGCAGGTCGCGCTCGTCGCCGACTCCGACCAGATCCCCGACGAGGACGAGGAGGGCGCGGGCGTCATCACCCTGATGACCCTGCACACCGCCAAGGGCCTGGAGTTCCCGGTGGTGTTCCTCACCGGCATGGAGGACGGCGTGTTCCCGCACATGCGCGCCCTCGGCCAGACCAAGGAGCTGGAGGAGGAGCGCCGCCTCGCGTACGTGGGCATCACCCGCGCCCGCGAGCGGCTGTACCTGACCCGGTCCGCGATGCGCAGCGCCTGGGGCCAGCCCTCGTACAACCCGGCCTCGCGCTTCCTGGAGGAGATCCCCGCCGCGTACCTGGAGTGGAAGCGGACCGGGCCGATGGCCAAGCCCGCCGGGCCGGTCTCGGGGATCACCTCTTCGCTGTCCTCCTCGCGCGCCCGCTCCGGCCCCTCGGGCTTCGCCACGCGGCGGACCTCCGACAAGCCGGTGATCTCGCTCCAGGCCGGCGACCGGGTCACCCACGACCAGTTCGGCCTCGGCACGGTGATGGCCGTGGCGGGCGAGGGCGACAAGGCGCAGGCCACGATCGACTTCGGCGACGACAAGCCGAAGCGGCTGGTGCTGCGGTACGCGCCGGTCGAGAAGCTGTAGCCGGACGGTCCGACGATCTGACGAGCTGATGGACAAGGCCCCGGTCACCGCGCGATGGACGCGGTGACCGGGGCCTTTCCCTAAGGCTTCTGCGAGGCGAGCCGGGGTGGCTCAGCTCAGCGGGTTGAGACCGTGCCGGAGCAGCCAGGGCAGCGGGTCGATCGGCGCGCCGCCGCCCGGGCGGACCTCCAGGTGCAGGTGCGGGCCGGTGGAGTTGCCGGAGTCGCCGGAGTACGCGATGACGTCGCCGGCCTGGACCTTGCCGGAGCGGATCTTGGCGCTGCTCAGGTGGCAGTACCAGGTCTCGGTGCCGTCGGGGGCGGTCAGGATGACCATGTTGCCGTACGCGCTGTTCAGCTGCGTGCGGACGGTGCCGTCGGTCACGGCCATCACGGGCGTGCCGGTGAACACGGGGAAGTCGATGCCGGTGTGCCGGGACATCCAGTTGACGCCGGCCTGGCCGTAGCGGGCGCTGAGCTGGTGCATCTTCACCGGAAGCGCGAACTTGGGGCGCAGCGCCTCGCGGCGGGCCGCCTCCTCCTGGCGCTTCTTCCGCTCCGCCTCCTGGCGCTGCTTCAGATCGATGCGCTCCTGGGTGCGGCTGGCGCGGTCGCCGAAGTCGCGGGCGTCGGCGCTGAGCGCGGCGAGCTGCGTGTCGAGCTTGCTGTTCGCGGCCATCGCCTTGACGGACGCCGGGTCGGCGGCGAGGGCGGTCGTCTCCTTCTTCGGCTTCTCCGGCGCGCGGTCGGTGAGGCCGCTGACCGAGGCGGCGGCGATGCCGGCGACGCCCATCACGCAGACGGAGGGGACGGCGACGGTGAGGAGGGCGGAGCGCTTGGCGGGGGTACGGCGGCGGGCGCGGCCCCCGGCGGCGGCGCGGCGGCCGGGGTGGGCGGCGGGCTCGTCCTCGTACTCCGCGTAGCCGGCGTCCGCCTCGTTGTCATAGCGGTCGTGACGGTCGGAGTCGAAGGTGGCGGCCGCCTCCGGGATCGCCTCCATGGCGAGCATGGTGTCGGCGTCGTGGAAGGCGTCCTGCCGCCCGGCGGGCTCGGCCTCGGGCTCCGGCTCGGGATCCGTGAGCCGGATCTGCGGCTGGATCTGCGTCGCGGGGTGCTCCGGCTCGGCGTACACCGCGTGGTCGTACGCGTGCTGGTCGTACGCCGTCTGCTGCTCGTACGCCTGCGTCTCGTACTGCTCCGGGCCGTACTGCTGCGGGACGACCGGTTCCGGCGCGGCCTGGTTCCAGGCGGTGGCGTCGAAGGCGCCGGTCTCGAAGCCGGGGGCCGTCCACTGCGCGGTGGCGGTGGCGTCGTAGCCGCCGTGGCTGCCGTACGCGGCGAAGGCGTCGGCGTCGTACGAGCCGGTGCCGGTCTGCTGGGCCTCGGTCCAGGCGGTCGCGTCCCACTGCCCGGTGGCGGTGTACGTGCCGGAGTCGTACGCGGTGGCGGTGGCCGTGGACGCGTCGGCGAGGCCGGACGCGTAGGAGCCGGCGCCGGTGTCCCACTGGGTGGTGCCGTAGGCGCCTTGGGCGTCGTAGGTGTCGGCGTACCCGGCGTAGCTGCCGTAATCCTGGGAGACGTACTGCGCGTGACCGCTCTGACCTGCGTCGTAATCGGCGGTCGCGTAGGCACCGAACAATGGGTCTGCGGGGTAGCTGCCCGTCTGGGTGGCGTCCGTGACATACCCGGCGTGGGGGTGCTGTTGGTCGTTCACCAACTATCTCTCTCGCCTCGGCAGCAGGGGGTCAAGCAGTGGCGTGACTGTACCCGGCGGTACGCGGGCCGGACAATCTTCGGCGGGTTCCGAGCCGCCAGGAAACGGGCAATCGGCTGTCTTTCGGCGGGTAGCGGAGAGAGCTTTGGCCTTGCGTTCGAAGAGTGTTCGATATGGGGGAGGGGTTTGGCGGCCCGTCAGGCGGCGGAAGCGTCCTCGTCCGGGGTCGCGTCCGACGCTCCGTCCGGGGTTCCGGCACCCGTCCCGGTCCCCGGCCCCGTCGCCGGATCGGCCTCGCCGTCGGCGAGGGCCCGCAGGACCTCGGCGGCGACCGACGGGTGGACGGGAAGCGCGAGGTGGCCGATGCCGCCGACCCGGACGTTGCGCACGACCAGGTCAGGGTGGTCGAGGCGGGCCGTCTCGACGGGGACCATCACCTCGTCCAGATCGCTCCAGAGGCTCACGAACCGGGTCCGGCAGCCCGGCGCCGGGAGGGCCAGTTCGCGCAGCACCTCCGAGCCCGGCCGCATCTGGCGTACCAGCGGATGCGCGTCGGCCAGCGACCCGAAAGTGGTGCCGGCGTGCGGGGTGCCGAGCATGACGAGGGTGCGCACCCGCGTGTCACCGCCCAGACGCTGCACGTAGTAGCGGGCGATCAGACCGCCCAGGCTGTGGCCCACCAGGTCGACCTCGGTGTGCCCGCTGCGCGCGAGGAGGTCCGTCACCTGGCGGGCGAGGAGCTCGGCGGCCGTCCGCAGATCGCAGGTGAGCGGGGAGTACGCGAGCGACTCGACCCGGTCGCGGCCCCGGCCGGCCCGGGCGAGCGCGCGGCGCAGCACGACGAACACGGAGCGGTTGTCGACGAAACCGTGCAGCAGGACCACCGGGCGCGGGCCGCTGTCCGCCGAGATCCCGCCGTTGTCGCGCGTGCCCGGCGAGACCTGGCCGTTGTCGCGCGTGTCCGGCGCGTCCGGTGCGGTGCCGGCCGTACGGGGAGAGGTGTCCGGACCCGGTGGGGGCCGGTGGCGCTCGGTGACCATGCCCGAGGGGTAGAGGACCAGATGACCGGCGAACACGGCCAGCTCCAAGGCGAGGGCCTTCAGCCGGTCGGCACGAGGATTCGGGGCGCGGTGGTCCATCGCCACCTCCGTCCGGTACGGCGGAGCGCCGCGTCCCGCGCCCTGCGACGGGCGGCGAACGGAACCGCGGCGACCGGCCTCTCACGGCTCCCGCGAGGAGCCGTCGACATCCCACGTGTGATTTCCCCCTCCCCTGCCACCGCGAAACGGACAGGTACGGGATGCTGGCGATAACGTTCGTTCACCTCCCCGGCAAACAGGCGCGGGGGTCGCATGTGGAGGCAGTGATGGGTGTGACCGGTCCGATCCGCGTGGTGGTGGCCAAGCCGGGTCTCGACGGCCACGATCGTGGAGCCAAGGTCATCGCGCGGGCGCTGCGCGACGCCGGTATGGAGGTCATCTACACCGGGCTGCACCAGACGCCCGAGCAGATCGTCGACACCGCGATCCAGGAGGACGCCGACGCCATCGGCCTCTCGATCCTCTCGGGCGCGCACAACACGCTGTTCGTGAAGGTGCTGGAGCTGCTCAAGGAGCGCGACGCCGAGGACATCAAGGTCTTCGGCGGCGGCATCATCCCGGACGCGGACATCGCGCCGCTGAAGGAGAAGGGCGTGGCGGCGATCTTCACCCCGGGCGCGACGACGGCGTCGATCGTGGACTGGGTGAACGCCAACGTCCGCGTGGCCGCCTGACGGTCCGCGCGTTCACGGGACTTCCCGCCGTACGGGGCGGGGCGGGCCTTCGGGCCGGCCCCGCCCCGTACGCGTATCTCCCCCGTACGTGTAACCCCCGATCCCTGTGCCGGTCAGGCGTCTCCCGCCAGTTCGGCGTGCATGGCGGCGCGCAGTTCCAGGGTCGCGACGAGCCGCTGGAACGCCTCCGCCCAGTAGCCGCCCGCGCCGGGGGAGACGTCCTCGGACTCCTCGGCGGGCAGGACGGTCAGCACCGCGAGGCGAGGCGCGGCGGCCGGCGCGAGACAGCGCTCGGCCAGGCCCATCACCCCGCTGAAACTCCACGGGTAACTGCCCGCGTCCCGGGCGATGTCCAGGGCGTCGACGACCGCCCCGCCCAGCCCGTCCGACCACGGGACCGCGCAGACGCCGAGCAGCTGGAACGCCTCCGACAGGCCGTGCGCCGCGATGAACGCGGCGACCCACGCGGCCCGTTCCTCCGCCGGAAGCGTGGAGAGCAGCCGGGCCCGCTCGGCGAGCGAGGACGATCCCGGGCCGGTGGCCTGCGGCGCGCCGGGGGCACCCAGCAGCGCCCGCGACCAGTCCGCGTCCCGCTGGCGGACCGCCGCCCGGCACCACGCCGCGTGCAGTTCGGCGCGCCAGTCGTCGGTGACCGGCAGCGCCACGATCCGCTCCGGGTCCCGGCCGCCGAACCGCGCGCTCCAGCAGTCCAGCGGCGCGGCCTCGACCAACTGGCCGAGCCACCACGAGCGTTCGCCGCGCCCCGTCGGCGGGGTCGCGGCCACGCCGTCGTGCACCATGCCCGCGTCGCACTCGTGCGGCGCCTCGACGACGATCGTCTCCGCCCCCTCCGTACGGTCCAGGGACACGCACGACGCGGCCCGCTCCGCCATCCGCCCGGCCAGCGCGGAGGCCGGCAGCGCGGACAGCAGCTCGGCGGCCGTGGCACGGACGTTGCGGCTGCGGTCGGACAGGGCCGCCTCCAGGAACTCCTCGTCCGCCGGGCCCAGTCCGGCCCGCAGCGAGTCCAGGAACATCAGCCGGTCCTCGGCGCGCTCGGTGCCCCACGTCGACGCGAGCAGCGCCCGGCCCCGCTCCGCGTCCCGCGCGCGCACGGCCGCGAGCAGCGCGACCCGCTCCGCGAACAGGCCCTCCTCCCACAGCGCCAGGACCGCCGGCTCGTCCGCCGGATCGGGCAGGGTGCCGCCGCCGGCGGTGCCGCGCAGCGCGAACCTCCAGTCCGGGTTCAGCCGGGCCAGCCACAGTCCGCGCGGCCCGGCGAAGGCGAGCGCCGCAGGCCGCAGGTCGGTCCGGGCGCGGGCCGCGTCGAGGAGCGCGGGCAGCGCGGCGGCCGGGGCCCGGTAGCCGCGCTCGTTCGCGGCCGCCAGCCACTGCGGCAGCAGCTCGGTCAGGTCCGGGACCGCCCCGCGCCGCCCGGCGGACGGCGCGGAGCGCCCGGCCAGCAACTGTCCCAGTCTGCGCCGCGCCGCCTCGGGCAGCGCCCCGCGCCCGTCCTCGGGCGCCGCTTCGAGCGCGGGCGCGGCCGGTCCCGGGCGCAGCCCCGCCCTGCGCCGTACGGTCCGCACGGCGGCGGCACCGAGCAGCGCGACGGGCGCGGCGTCCCCGGCGCCCGTCGCGGGCGGCTTGCGGTCCGTGCCCAGCAGGGCCGACGTGACGAGCTCTTCCCAGGCGTCCATGGACTCCTCCAGACGGGTCTTTCACGGGATAGAGGGACGGGGAGCGGCCCGGGTTCACATCAGCGGCACCGTTTCGGCGGGCGCGGCCGGGGACCAGGCGGCCAGCGGGCTGAAGCCCTGGTGGCCGACCTCGCCGAAGACCGTCAGCGGGCCGCCGCCGGACAGGGCGATCAGCCGCCACAGGCCGGCCCGTTCCTGGGCGGCCCGGGTCAGGGGTATCGCCTCGCGTGTGGCCGTGGGGTCGGTGCCGATGTCTCTGGTGTCCGTGTTCCCGGTGCCGATCGCGCTGGTCGCGCTGGTCGCGCTGGTCCCGCTGGTCCCGCTGCGCCCGGTTCCGGCGTCCGCGAGCTGCCAGCCGTACTCCGCGCGGGCCGGGACGACATCCGTCAGGGTCACCGGCCAGGCGTCCAGCCAGGGGTCGTCGGTCAGGGCGCGGCCGTAGGCGTCGAGGGCCGCGCCGACCGGACCGCCGCGGGGCGGACCGGCCGTCGGGGACGGGGCGGCGAACTGTTCGACCAGTTCGGCGCGCGGGCCCCCTCCCTCGTACGGCCGCAGCGCCGCGTCCAGGACGGTGCCGACGGGCAGGGCCCGCTGCGGTGCCCGGCCCGCCGCGCCGTAGGAGAGGAGCAGCGCCGTGTGCCCGCCGTCGTGGCCGTACAGCCAGATCCGGCGGGTCGTCAGACGCGCGTCGGCGGTGTCGTACTGGGCGAGAACCTGCCAGCGGTCGCGCAGCACGGGCCCCTCGGGCGAGGCCGTCAGACCGACCCGGATACGGACCGTCGCCGCGAGGGGCGCCGACAGCCGGTCGCCCGCGAGCCACGCCTGGTCGAGCAGATGGGTCAGCGCGCACTCCTCCAGGAGCCGTACCGGCCAGCCGGGACCCGAACCCGGCAGCGCCCCCAACTCCCTTACCCGGCTCGCGAGTCCGGGCGCCTGGGCGTCGACCATGCGGGCCGCGGTCTCCTCCCACAGCCCGTACCCCGTCTGCTCGGCCGCCGCGAGACCGCCGCGCAGCAGATCGGCGAGGCGCCGCTCCAGCTCCTGCGCGCCCGCGGTGATCCGCGCCGCCCGCCGCTCGGTCCGGCGGCGGGCCGCCTCCGGGTCGGCGGGCGCGGCCGGCGCCGCGGCCGCCCTGGTCCGGCGCTCCGCGAGCCAGCTCTCCGCCCAGTCGGGAGCCCCCTCGGCGCGCGTCACCCGCGCCGCCGTTCCGTCGCCGTCCTCGTGAGCGTCCCCCGCCCAGAGCAGCAGCAGTCCCAGGACGTGCTTGCACGGGAACTTCCGGCTCGGACAGGAGCACGTGTACGCCGGGCCCGCGAGGTCCACGGCCGCCCGGTACGACGTCCTGCCGCTCCCCGCGCACCGGCCCCAGAGGGCCCCCGCCCCCTCCTTCGCCCCCTGGCCTCCCCACCCCGTGCCGGACCACGGGCCCGGTGTGCCCAGCTTGCTTCCCGCCTTGCGCGACGCGTCGTCAGGAGCCAGAGCCAGCACCTGTTCCGACGTCCAGCGCTCCCCCTGCTCAGTCATGGGAACGACCGTACGGGTCGCCACTGACATCCGGACACGCGAGCGGTCGTGGCGGTCACGGCTCTGCGACCCTGTGGGGATGCCGGTCCGAACGGAGAGCCTGCCGCAGACGCCCCCGCGGACGCCGCGACCACGGCTCCCGTTCCCGCCGAGGCGGACGGTTCCCGGGTGCGGATCAGCGTCGGATCGGAGCACGTCGCCGTCTGCCCCTACCCGCTTTGACAAGGCGCCTGACCTGGGATTTCCACCGTCCCTGACCGGATGTCAGTGGGATGGTGCACCGTGGATCGCACAGCAGGTCGAACGATCTGAAGGGGGACTCGCATGACCCTGACCGAACACTCCACGGACGTCGCTGCCGAGCAGACCGTCGAGCAGACCGTCGAGCAGGCCCTGCGGCCGCACGCCGAGGACGCCTTCGCCCACGAACTCGCCGCGCTCGCCGCCGCCGACGACCGTCCGCGCCCCGCCCGCTGGCGGCTCTCGCCCTGGGCCGTCGCCACCTACCTCCTCGGCGGGACGCTGCCCGACGGCACGGTGATCACACCGAAGTACGTGGGCCCGCGCCGTACCGTCGAGGTCGCCGTCACCACGCTCGCCACCGACCGCGCGCTGCTCCTGCTCGGTGTGCCCGGCACGGCCAAGACCTGGGTGTCCGAGCACCTGGCCGCCGCCGTCAGCGGCGACTCCACGCTGCTCGTCCAGGGCACCGCCGGCACGCCCGAGGAGGCCATCCGGTACGGGTGGAACTACGCGCAGCTGCTCGCCCACGGCCCCAGCCGCGACGCCCTCGTGCCCAGCCCCGTCATGCGCGCCATGGCGGACGGCATGACCGCCCGCGTCGAGGAACTGACCCGCATCCCGGCGGACGTCCAGGACACCCTCATCACCATCCTGTCCGAGAAGACCCTGCCGATCCCCGAACTCGGCGAGGAGGTGCAGGCCGTCGGCGGCTTCAACCTCATCGCCACCGCCAACGACCGCGACCGCGGCGTCAACGAGTTGTCCAGCGCGCTGCGCCGCCGCTTCAACACGGTCGTGCTGCCGCTGCCCGCCACCCCGGAGGCCGAGGTCGACATCGTGGCCCGGCGCGTCGACCAGATCGGCCGCTCGCTCGACCTGCCGGCCGTGCCGGAGGGCGTGGAGGAGATCCGCCGGGTCGTCACCGTCTTCCGCGAACTGCGCGACGGGGTGACCGCCGACGGCCGGACGAAGCTCAAGTCGCCGTCCGGGACGCTGTCCACGGCCGAGGCGATCTCCGTCGTGACCGGCGGTCTGGCGCTGGCCGCGCACTTCGGCGACGGGGTGCTGCGGTCCGGCGACATCGCCGCCGGACTCCTTGGCGCGGTGGTCCGCGATCCGGCCGTCGACCGGGTGATCTGGCAGGAGTACCTGGAGACGGTGGTGAGAGAGCGGCACGACTGGAAGGACTTCTACCGTGCCTGCCGCGAGGTGAGCGCATGACCCGCGCTGACGACCGGACGGATGTCGGGACGGGCTCCGCCGCCACCAAGGTTTCTGTCGAGGCTCCCGCCGAGGTTCCCGCCGAGGTTCCCGCCGGGCCGCTGCTGCTCGGGGTGCGGCACCACGGGCCCGGGTCCGCCCGCGCCGTCGCCGCCGCCCTCGACGCGGGCCGGCCCAAGGCGGTCCTGGTGGAGGGCCCGCCGGAGGCCGACGCGCTCGTGGCGCTCGCCGCCGACGAGGAGATGCGGCCCCCGGTCGCGCTGCTCGCGCACGCGGTGGACGATCCGGGCCGGGCCGCGTTCTGGCCGATGGCCGAGTTCTCGCCCGAGTGGGTCGCGATCCGCTGGGCCCTCGCGCACGGTGCCGAGGTCCGCTTCATCGACCTGCCCGCCACACACACGCTGGCCGCCGCCGACCCCACCTGGGGCGACGGGGAAGGCGAAGGCGACGGCGAGGGCTGCGAGGGACCGGACGGGCAGGCGGGCCTGCGCGTCGACCCGCTCGCCGAGTTCGCCGCGGCCGCCGGATACGACGATCCCGAACGCTGGTGGGAGGACTCCTTCGAACTGCGCGGCACCACCGACCCGTTCGCCCCCTTCGAGGCCGTCGCCGAGGCGATGGGCGCGCTGCGCGAGGCGTACGGGCACGGCGGCCACGCCCGCGACCCGGTCCGCGAGGCGTACATGCGGATCCAGCTCCGGGCCGCCCGCAAGCGGTACGGGGACGACGTGGCCGTGGTCTGCGGCGCCTGGCACGTCCCCGCCCTGCGCCGCACGGGCACCGCCACCGCCGACCGGGCCCTGCTGCGGGGCCTGCCCAAGGTGAAGACCGCGATGACGTGGGTGCCGTGGACCCACCGCAGACTCGCCCGGCGCTCCGGGTACGGGGCGGGCATCGAGTCCCCCGGCTGGTACGCGCACCTGTTCACCGCGCCCGACCGGCCCGTGGTCCGCTGGCTGACGAAGGTCGCCGGACTGCTGCGGGACGAGGACCTCGCCGTCTCCTCCGCCCATGTCATCGAGGCCGTACGGCTCGCCGACTCGCTCGCCGTGCTGCGCGGCCGGCCGCGGCCCGGGCTCGACGAGACCACCGACGCCGTCCGGGCCGTCATGGGCGACGGCTCGGACGTGCCGCTCGGCCTGATCCACGACCGGCTCGTGGTCGGCGACGTTCTCGGCACCGTCCCGGACGGCGCCCCCGCCGTCCCGCTCCAGCGGGACCTCGAACGGCTCCAGCGTTCCCTGCGCCTCAAACCCGAGGCGCGGGAGCGCGATCTCGAACTCGACCTGCGCAAGGACAACGACGCCACCCGCAGCCGGCTGCTGCACCGGCTGCGGCTCCTCGGCGTCGACTGGGGCGAGCCGGTGGCGGGACGCGGTTCCACCGGTACGTTCCGGGAGAGCTGGCGGCTGCGCTGGCGGCCGGAGCTGCACGTCCAGGTCGCCGAGGCGGGCGTATGGGGCACCACCGTCGAGGCCGCCGCCACCGCCCGGGCCCAGGCCCGGGCGGGCGGGGCCGGCGACCTCGCCACCGTCACCGCCCTCGCCGAACAGTGCCTGCTCGCCGGACTGACCGACGCCCTGCCCGCGGTCCTGCGCGCCCTCGCGGACCGCGCCGCGCTCGACGCCGACGTCTCCCACCTGGCCCAGGCCCTGCCCGCGCTCGCCCGTGCCCTGCGGTACGGGGACGTGCGCGCCACCGACACGGCGGCGCTGGCCGAGGTCGCCGCCGGGCTCGCCGAACGGATCTGCGTCGGCCTCCCGCCCGCCTGCGCCGGCCTCGACGCGGACGCCGCCGCCGAGATGCGCGCCCGCCTCGACTCCGTCCACGCGGCGATCGCCCTGCTTCCGACGGGACCCGTCGCGAGCGAGGACCCGGCCGAGGACCCGGCCGAGGACCCCGACGAGGACACGGCCGACGGGACCGGGGGCTCCACAGAGGGCTCTGCCGAGGACAGGCGAACCGAGGATCGGAATGCTCCGGGAGCCCCAGGCGACGGCATCGTCGGGCGGTGGGCCGCGGTGCTCGGCCGCCTCGCCGTACGGGAACGGGTGCCCGGGGTGGTGCGCGGGCGGGCCGCCCGGCTGCTGCTCGACGAGGGACGGCTCGCCGACGACGAGGCCGCCCGTCTGATGGGCCTCGCCCTTTCACCGGCCGCGCCGCCCGCCGACGCCGCCGCGTGGATCGAGGGCTTCGTCGGCGGCGCGTCGGGCGGCGGACTGCTGCTCGTCCACGACGAGCGGCTGCTCGGCCTGGTCGACGCCTGGCTGAGCGGCGTACCGGACGACGCGTTCACCGGGGTGCTGCCGCTGCTGCGGCGTACGTTCGCCTCGTTCGAGCCGGGTGTACGGCGCACCCTCGGCGAACTCGCCGCCCGCGGCCCCGCCGCCACCGGCCCGCGCCGCCCGGCGTCCGGCCCGCCCGGGTTCGCCGACGTCCTCGACGAGCGGCGCGCCGACGCCGTTCTGCCCCTGCTCCACCTCATCCTCGGCACGGAGGTCCCCGCGTGAGCACCCCCCTGAACCCGCCGGGGACCGCGGCCACGTCCGCGACCACGTCCGACGAGCGGCTGCGCCGCTGGCGGCTGGTCCTCGGCGGCGGCCCGGCCGACGGCACCGGCCGCGCCCTGACCGGCGCCGACGCCGCCATGGACGGCGCGCTGACCGCCCTGTACGGCAAGGACGACAAGAAGGAGGGGGAGGGCAGGACGTCCCGCGGCGGCCGGGACCGGCACGGCGGGCTCGGCGGCTCCGCGCCGTCCGTCGCCCGCTGGCTCGGCGACATCCGTACGTACTTCCCGAGCTCCGTCGTCCAGGTCATGCAGCGCGACGCGATCGACCGGCTCGGCCTGGCCACGCTGCTCCTGGAGCCGGAGATGCTGGCGGCCGTCGAGCCCGACGTGCATCTCGTCGGCACCCTGCTGTCGCTCGACAAGGCCATGCCGGAGACCACCAGGGAGACCGCGCGGACCGTCGTCCGCAAGGTCGTCGACGACCTGGAGGCGCGGCTCGCGACCCGGACCCGGACCACCCTCACCGGCGCCCTGGACCGCTCGGCCCGGATCAGCCGGCCCCGGCACCGCGACATCGACTGGGACCGCACCATCCGCGCCAACCTGGCGCACTACCTCCCCGAGCACCGCACGATCGTCCCCGAGCGGCTGATCGGCCACGGGCGGGCGTCGCGGGCGGTGAAGAAGGAGGTCGTGCTGTGTGTCGACCAGTCGGGTTCGATGGCGCCCTCCGTCGTCTACTCCGCCGTCTTCGGTGCCGTCCTCGCCTCGATGCGCGCGCTCGCCACCCGGCTCGTCGTCTTCGACACCGCCGTCGTCGACCTCACCGAACAGCTCGACGACCCCGTCGACCTGCTCTTCGGCACCCAGCTCGGCGGCGGTACGGACATCAACCGCGCGCTCGCCTACTGCCAGTCGAGGATCACCCGCCCCGCCGACACCGTCGTCGTCCTCATCAGCGACCTGTACGAGGGCGGCATCCGGGACGAGATGCTCAAGCGGGTCGCGGCGATGAAGGCGTCCGGGGTGCAGTTCGTGGCCCTCCTCGCGCTCTCCGACGAGGGCGCGCCCGGCTACGACCGGGAGCACGCCGCCGCCCTCGCCCAGCTCGGCGTCCCCGCCTTCGCCTGCACCCCCGACCTCTTCCCGGAGGTCATGGCGGCCGCGCTGGAGAAACGCCCGCTGCCGATACCGGAAAGCTGACGGGCCGGCCGGCCCTGTGCCGTGACCCAGAGGCCCCTGGCGGCGAGCGGCTCGGTGCGCGGTTCGGCGAGCGACCCGGTGAGCGGCTCGGCGCGCGGGGGATACGGGTCCGGGGCGTACGGATTCCGTCGCCGGGACCGCCACCCGGACGGACGCGAGCGCGTGATTGAGGTCCATATCACACCCGGGTCCGCCCGGCCCGTTGTGCCGCGACCCCGTCCCGGGCAGGGCGTGAACCCCGTTCCCCGCCTGCCGGGATGGGCCCCCGCGGACCCGCCCCCGGTGCCGCGCGCCACCCCGCCCCACCTACGGTCTGTGACGGTTATCACCGCTCGGTCGCCAGCCGCGATTTAGGGTCCCCGGTCCCTCGGAGATAACCTGCGAGACGGACATGCCGCGTCCACGGTCACCGTGCACGCCTCCCTTGTGACAGCGCAGTCACGTTGCCCTCCGCGGCACGCCCACGCAGACAACGAACCGCGATCATCTAGAAAAGGGACGCGCGTGGACCTGTTCGAGTACCAGGCGAGGGACCTCTTCGCCAAGCACGGTGTACCGGTGCTGGCCGGTGAAGTCATCGACACGCCTGAGGCGGCGCGCGAGGCCACCGAGCGACTGGGCGGCAAGTCGGTCGTCAAGGCGCAGGTGAAGGTCGGCGGCCGCGGCAAGGCCGGCGGCGTCAAGCTGGCCGCCACCCCGGACGAGGCCGTCGCCCGCGCGACGGACATCCTGGGCATGGACATCAAGGGCCACACGGTCCACAAGGTGATGATCGCGGAGACCGCTCCGGAGATCCTCGAGGAGTACTACGTCTCGTACCTCCTCGACCGCACCAACCGCACCTTCCTCGCCATGGCCTCCGTCGCCGGTGGCATGGATATCGAGGAGGTCGCCGAGAAGACCCCCGAGAAGCTCGCGAAGGTCCCGGTGGACGCCAACAAGGGCGTCGACATCGAGACGGCGAAGGCCATCGTCGCCCAGGCCCAGTTCCCGGCCGAGGTCGCGGACAAGGTCGCCGAGGTCATGGTGACCCTGTGGAAGACCTTCGTCGCCGAGGACGCGCTCCTCGTCGAGGTCAACCCGCTCGCGAAGGTCGCCTCCGGCGACGTCATCGCGCTCGACGGCAAGGTCTCCCTGGACGACAACGCGGACTTCCGCCACCCCGACCACGAGGCCCTGGCCGACAAGGCCGCCGCCAACCCGCTCGAGGCCGCCGCCAAGGAGAAGGGCCTCAACTACGTCAAGCTCGACGGCGAGGTCGGCATCATCGGCAACGGCGCGGGCCTGGTCATGTCGACCCTGGACGTCGTCGCGTACGCCGGTGAGAACCACGGCGGCGTGAAGCCGGCCAACTTCCTCGACATCGGTGGCGGCGCCTCCGCCGAGGTCATGGCGAACGGCCTGGAGATCATCCTGGGCGACGCGGACGTCAAGTCCGTGTTCGTCAACGTCTTCGGTGGCATCACCGCCTGTGACGAGGTCGCCAACGGCATCGTCCAGGCCCTCCAGCTCCTCGCCTCGAAGGGCGAGGAGGTCACCAAGCCGCTGGTCGTGCGCCTCGACGGCAACAACGCGGAGCTGGGTCGCAAGATCCTGTCCGACGCCAACCACCCGCTCGTGCAGCGTGTGGACACCATGGACGGCGCGGCCGACAAGGCCGCCGAGCTCGCGGCTGCGAAGTAAGGGACGGGGACTGAACAGCCATGGCTATCTTCCTCAACAAGGACAGCAAGGTCATCGTCCAGGGCATGACCGGTGCCACGGGCATGAAGCACACCAAGCTCATGCTGGGTGACGGCTCCAACATCGTCGGTGGCGTGAACCCGCGCAAGGCCGGCACGTCCGTCGACTTCGACGGCACCGAGATCCCGGTCTTCGGCACCGTCGCCGAGGCGATGGAGAAGACGGGCGCCAACGTCTCCGTCCTCTTCGTCCCGCCGGCCTTCTCCAAGGCCGCCGTGGTCGAGGCCATCGACGCCGAGATCCCGCTCGCCGTGGTCATCACCGAGGGCATCGCCGTCCACGACTCCGCCGCGTTCTACGCGTACGCCGTGGAGAAGGGCAACAAGACCCGGATCATCGGCCCGAACTGCCCCGGTCTCATCACCCCGGGCCAGTCCAACGCCGGCATCATCCCGGGCGACATCACGAAGCCGGGCCGTATCGGCCTGGTCTCGAAGTCCGGCACGCTGACGTACCAGATGATGTACGAGCTCCGTGACCTCGGCTTCTCCTCCTGCGTCGGCATCGGTGGCGACCCGGTCATCGGCACCACCCACATCGACGCCCTGGCGGCCTTCGAGGCCGACCCGGAGACCGACCTGATCGTCATGATCGGCGAGATCGGCGGCGACGCCGAGGAGCGTGCGGCCGACTTCATCAAGGCCAACGTCACCAAGCCGGTCGTCGGCTACGTCGCGGGCTTCACCGCCCCCGAGGGCAAGACCATGGGCCACGCCGGCGCCATCGTCTCCGGCTCCTCCGGCACCGCCCAGGCGAAGAAGGAGGCCCTCGAGGCCGCCGGTGTCAAGGTCGGCAAGACCCCGACCGAGACCGCCAAGCTGGCGCGCGCGATCCTCGCGGGCTGAATCAGCGGGCACATCGCTTGACGTGAGCGGGCCCCGCCCCCTCCCGGGAAACCGGGCGGGGGCGGGGCCCCTTTCGTTCCTGTGTGCGGATTCGCCTGTGTGGTTCGCCTGTTTGGGTTCGGCTGTGTGGATTCGTGTGCACGGATCCATGTGGACGGGTTGCTTCGTGCGGCCTATTCGGCCTGGGGGACCAGGCGTTCCGGGCCCGGGTTCGGGGCCTTCCGCAGCTTGTCGCGGAGCCGCAGGTCCTGCGGGCCCAGCTTCTGCGGGCCGCCGAGCACCGGGACGCCTTCGACGGCCTCGCCGGGCGCGATCACGGGGATGTAGCGGTCGGGCGCGGTCACGGCGGTGAAGGCGGTGACGGCGATCAGCGAGGCGGTCACCCCGATGACGACCCGGGTCGTCCGCCGCACCCCGCGCTCGGTGCCGGTACGCACGGAGCGCGCGATGTCCTTCGCCGCCTCAGCTTCTTCCGCTTCCTTCGCTTCCTCGGATCCTTCCGCGGTCTTCGCGGTCTCCGGTACGTCCGTGACCAGGGTGGACAGCTGTTGCCGCAGGTCCTCGGGGTCGGCGAGCCCGGGGATGCGGCGGCCGATGACCGTACGGGCGTGCAGCAGCCGGTTCCCGGCGGCGGGGGTGCTCGCCTCGGTCTCGGCGGCCGTCTCCGGCAGGCCCAGGCCGAGGCCGTCGTAGAGCAGCAGGGTGCGGCGGTACGGGGTCGGCAGCGCCTGCAGCGCGGCGAGCAGCTCGCGCCGGGCGGGGTCGGCGGGCGGGGCGTCGGCGCGCCGGTGGCGGCTCTGGAAGCGGTGCCAGGGCGACAGCGCGTAGTCGTGGGCCGCCGCGCGCACCCAGCCCGCCGGGTCGCGGTCGCGGGCGACCTCGGGCCAGTGCTGCCAGGCGTGCCGGAAGGCCCACGCGACGGACTCACGGGCCAGCCGGCGGCGGCCGGTGAGCAGGTAGGTCTGGTGGAGGAGGCCGGGCATGACGCACGCGTAGAGCGCGTCGAACGCCTCGTGCGGGGTCAGGCCGACGGCCGGGGTGGGCGGGGCGGCTGGAACGGGCGGGACCGGGGCCGTCTCCGGGGCCTCCGGTTCCGGTTCCGGATCCGGTTTCGATTTCAGCCGTTCCCCGGGGGCGTCGGCGGTGGCCTCGGAGGTCAGCCAGGCGGGCCGTTCCGCACCGGGCGCGGCCGGTTCCTCGTACACGCCGAGCAGCCGCGCGTACGCCTCCTGCCGCTCCCGCCCCTTGGGCGAGGCCCGGCCGGTCTCCCAGGTTCTGATGGTGGCCCGGGTGACGCCGAGGGCCTGGGCGACCTGCTCCTCGCTCAGCGCGAGCGCTTCTCGCAGCCGGCGCCGCTCCTTGGGGGAGGGGAGCGCGACGGGCGGAGGGGTCGGGTTCATCGGCTACCTCCCGCGGGTGCGGCCCTGAGCGGAAAAGTACATAAACGTATTTTGATCGACACCCCCTGTATTCGCCCGTTACGCGGGCAAAGCAGCGTGTCGCTGGCAGCATGACCCCCGTGACCCACCTGACCGCCCCGCGCCCGTCCCCCGTTCCGCCCCCGGCGCCCGACGACGTCCCCGTCCAGGGCCGCAGATCCGCCGCGCTGGCCACCGCTTTCGTACGGGGCGGGGTCGCGGCCTGTCTCGGCATCGGCGCGCTCGCCGTTCTCGTGACCGCGGTCTGGATCTCCTCGCCGTACCCCGACGGCGGCGCCGACAGCGCCCTGCACACCGCCGCCGGACTGTGGCTGCTCGCCCACGGCGCCGATCTGATCCGTACGGACACCGTCTCCGGCGTGCCCGCGCCGCTCGGCGTCACCCCGCTGCTGCTCTGCGTCCTGCCGATGTATCTCGCGCACCGGGCCGCCCGGGACACCCTCGACCCCGGCGACACCCGGCCCGTCCCCTCGCCGGCCGGCGCCGTCGCCGCCGTCACCGGGGGATATCTGCTGGTCGCGGCGGTGGTGGTGATCTACACGGAGGCCGGCGCGTTCCCCGCCGACCTGGTCAGCGCGGGCTGCTGGACGCCCGTCACGGTGTTCACCGCGGCCTGCGTGGGCGCCTGGTCGGCGCACGGCCGCCCGCTGCCCGGGCGGGGCACCGCGGCCGACGCACTGGGCGCCGCCGGGCACGCGCTCGCCGCCCTGCTCGGCGCGGGCGGGCTGCTCGTCGTGGGCGCGCTGCTGTGGCACGTCGGCGCCGTACAGATGTCGCTCGGCGCGCTCGCGGGGGAGTGGTCGGGGCGGCTCGCCGTCACCCTGCTCGCGCTCGTGCTGCTGCCGAACGCCGTCGTGTGGGGCGTGGCGTACGGTCTCGGCCCCGGGTTCGTCCTCGGCACCGGCGCCCTCGTCGGCCCGTTCGGCCCGCTCGGGCACACCGCCACCCCCGCCCGGCCCGACTTCCCGCTGCTCGCCGCGCTGCCCGGCCCCGGCCCCGCCGGCTGGGCGCACTGGGCGGCCGGCGCCGTCCCGGTGCTCGCGGGGCTGGCCCTCGGCCGCCGGGCGGGCCGGTCCGCGCACGACCGGCCGGCCCGGCACGCGGCCCTCGCCGCCCTCGGGGCGGCCGGGTTCTGCGGGGTGGCCGTCGCGCTCCTCACGGCGCTCGCGGGCGGCCCGCTCGGCGCGGGCCGGCTCGCCGCCTTCGGTCCGGTGTGGTGGCAGACCGGCCCGGCCGCCGCGCTGTGGTGCGCGGTGCTCGGGGTGCCGACGGCGCTGGTGGTAGGGGCCTGGGGCCGCTGGTCGGCCCGCCGCGCGACGGCGGCACGGGTGATGGCCGCGCCCGTACCGGCGCCCGCCGGGAAGCCGGAAGCGGGTAAGCCGGAAGCGGGTAAGCGGGGAGCCGGGAAGCCGGACGCCGAGCAGCGGAGCGTTCGGACCGGGAGCGCGCGGGCCTGGGGCCGGCTGGTCCGGCGCGGCGGTCCGCCGGGGCCGCCGTCGGCCGCTCCCACGCCGGGCGCGCGACCCGCACCCCTCCCCGTACCGGCCCCTTCTCCGGTCCACGGCGGCGCGTCGGCGGGCGCACTGGCCCGCCTCGACGCGCTCGAAGCCCTCGACGCGTTGGAGGGCCTGGACGACGACACGGGCGAGGACGGGTACGGCGTGATGCCCGCCGCCTGGGAGCCTCCGAAGCCGGGCTGACGGCGCTCTACCGGTGGTGCCGGACCTCCGCGGGGGCGAGCGCCGTCGACGAAG
Source organism: Streptomyces laurentii (assembly GCF_040635425.1). Taxonomy (NCBI): domain Bacteria; kingdom Bacillati; phylum Actinomycetota; class Actinomycetes; order Kitasatosporales; family Streptomycetaceae; genus Streptomyces; species Streptomyces laurentii. The sequence goes on from NZ_JBEYHT010000003.1 coordinate 198,815, forward strand.
GAGCACCGCACCGCGGGATTGTTCCGGTGATCGCCTCGGTTACTCCCGGACCCCGAACGTGTTCTGCAGCGGCTTCGGCAGCAGGTCGTTGCAGGCCAGGCGGCTCTGCTGGGTCAGGGCGTCGTCCCGGCACTGGTAGAAGTCGCGGTAGGCGATGTGCACCGCGAAGCTGCTCGCGACGATCATCAGCGCCACCGTCGACGCGACCAGACCGCCGATCGCCGCCACCTGCTTCGAGCGCGTGGCCGTGGCCACCGCGAGGGTCTGGGCCGGCGACAGCGGCGTCTCCGGGGCCTTCGGGCGCGAACGCAGGGCGCTGATCGCCCAGTACGCGCCGAGCGCGCCGAGCAGCAGGGCGATCTCCTGCACGAAGAACGAGAAGAAGAACGCCCACATGCCCGAGAGCACCGCGTACCGTGCCCGCCGCTGCGCCGGGTCCGTCGGGTCCCAGCGGAGCCCCGGGCCCTGCCCGCCCTCCGGGCCGCCGGAGCCGCCCGGGCCGCCGGAGCCGCCCGGACCGCCACCGGAGCCGCCCGGACCGCCGCCCGGGCCGCCGGAGTCGCCCGGCCGGTCGGGGCGGCGGCCCCATCCGTCCGAGGACCGGCCGGGCTGACTGCTGCTCCAGCCCGGACCGGACGGCGAACCGTCCTCGGACCCCCCGGCCTCCGCGGAGCCCGAACCGTCGGCGCCCGGAGAGGTCCGGGGCTTCCACGGCTGGTCCGGACGACCCTCCGGCGGCGGCGCGAACGGGTTGTTGTCGTTCGTGGACTGGCGATCCGGCATCTGCTGGACGTCTTCCCTCTGTCGTCTGTCGGCTGTCGTACGCGCACCCGCGCCGTCGCGTGTTCGTGCGATCGGCGAGCGCGGTCGTACCCGGCCGCGGCCCTCGCGCTGACCCTCGTGCAGCCCCGGTGCGGCCCGGCCTGGCGGCCCTTCGGACCCTGACGCTACCTCCCGGTCAGGCCCCCGTCCCGTGGGGGCCGTCCCGAGTGCCGGTATCGTTGCTCGCGGTCGCGCTCTTCGTAGGGTTCCCCGTATCGGGGGATGCGATTCATTCGTACGACCGCACAAACACCATGGAAAGAGTGACCTCAGTGGCTGCCGCCCGCCTCGTCGTCCTGGTATCCGGCTCCGGCACGAACCTCCAGGCGCTGCTCGACGCGATCGCCGCCGACCCCGAGGGCTACGGTGCCGAGATCGTCGCGGTCGGCGCCGACCGCGACGGCATCGCCGGACTGGAGCGCGCCGAGCGCGCCGGGCTGCCCACCTTCGTCTGCCGGGTCAAGGACTTCGGCACCCGCGAGGCGTGGGACCGCGCGCTCACCGAGGCCACCGCCGCGTACGAGCCGGACCTGGTCGTCTCGGCCGGATTCATGAAGATCGTCGGCAAGGAGTTCCTGGCCCGCTTCGGCGGCCGGGTCGTCAACACCCACCCGGCGCTCCTGCCCAGTTTTCCCGGTGCCCACGGCGTGCGCGACGCACTCGCCTACGGGGCCAAGGTCACCGGATGCACCGTCCACTTCGTCGACGACGGCGTCGACACCGGCCCGATCATCGCCCAGGGCGTGGTCGAGGTACGGGACGAGGACGATGAAGCCGCGCTCCACGAGCGCATCAAGGACGTCGAGCGCTCGCTGCTCGTCGAGGTCGTGGGGCGCCTCGCCCGCAACGGCTACAGCATTGAGGGACGAAAGGTTCATGTCGGTGAACACGGACACCGTTAAGCCCATCCGCCGCGCGCTCGTCAGCGTCTACGACAAGACGGGGCTCGAAGAGCTGGCGCGCGGTCTGCACGAGGCCGGGGTCGAGCTCGTCTCCACCGGCTCCACCGCCTCGAAGATCGCCGCGGCCGGCGTCCCGGTCACCAAGGTCGAGGAGCTGACCGGCTTCCCCGAGTGCCTGGACGGCCGCGTCAAGACGCTGCACCCGCGCGTCCACGCCGGCATCCTCGCCGACCTGCGCCTGGAGTCGCACCGCGCGCAGCTCGCCGAGCTGGGCGTCGAGCCCTTCGACCTGGTCGTCGTGAACCTCTACCCGTTCCGTGAGACCGTCGCCTCCGGCGCCACCCCGGACGAGTGCGTCGAGCAGATCGACATCGGCGGCCCGTCGATGGTGCGCGCCGCGGCGAAGAACCACCCGTCCGTGGCGATCGTCACCAGCCCGGAGCGGTACGCCGACGTGCTCGCCGCCGTCCAGGCCGGCGGCTTCGACCTGACCGCCCGCAAGCGGCTCGCCGCCGAGGCGTTCCGGCACACCGCCGCGTACGACGTCGCCGTCGCGAGCTGGTTCGCCGACGACTACGCCGCCGCCGACGACTCGGGCTTCCCCGACTTCCTCGGCGCCACGTACACCCGCAACAACGTCCTGCGGTACGGCGAGAACCCGCACCAGGGCGCCGCGCTCTACGTCGACGGCACGGGCGGCCTCGCCGAGGCCGAGCAGCTGCACGGCAAGGAGATGTCGTACAACAACTACACGGACACCGACGCCGCGCGCCGGGCCGCGTACGACCACACCGAGCCCTGTGTCGCGATCATCAAGCACGCCAACCCGTGCGGCATCGCGATCGGCGCCGACGTCGCCGAGGCCCACCGCAAGGCGCACGCCTGCGACCCGCTGTCCGCGTTCGGCGGTGTCATCGCCGTCAACCGCCCGGTGTCGGTCGCCATGGCCGAGCAGGTCGCCGAGATCTTCACCGAGGTCATCGTCGCCCCCGGCTACGAGGACGGCGCCGTCGAGATCCTCGCCAAGAAGAAGAACATCCGCGTGCTGCGCGCCGAGGGCGCCCCGGCCAACCCGGTCGAGGTCAAGCCCGTCGACGGCGGCGCCCTCCTCCAGGTCACCGACCGCCTCCAGGCCGAGGGCGACGACCCGGCGAACTGGACCCTGGCGACCGGCGAGGCCCTGTCGGAGGCGGAGCTGGCCGAGCTGGCGTTCGCCTGGAAGGCCTGCCGCGCGGTCAAGTCCAACGCGATCCTGCTCGCCAAGGGCGGCGCCTCGGTCGGCGTCGGCATGGGCCAGGTCAACCGCGTCGACTCCGCCAAGCTGGCCGTCGAGCGGGCGGGCGAGGAGCGGGCGCGCGGCGCGTACGCGGCCTCGGACGCGTTCTTCCCGTTCCCGGACGGCCTGGAGATCCTCACCGCCGCGGGCGTCAAGGCGGTCGTCCAGCCGGGCGGCTCGGTCCGCGACGAGCTGGTGGTCGAGGCGGCGAAGAAGGCGGGCGTGACGATGTACTTCACGGGCACGCGCCACTTCTTCCACTGACAGTCGACACCCGCTGACACCGGCAGGGCCGGAGGCCGGGGCTGCGCGCCCCGGCCTCCGGCCCTGCCGCGTAAGGTCAGCGGTCGGTCAGCACTTGGGCAGGCCGGGAATCGGCTGGTCGTTTCCGCCCACCGAGAAGGCCGTGGCCGACACGTACACGCCGCTGTGGCCGCTGTCGTCGTCGGTCTTGGCCCACCAGTAGTTGTAGTTGTTGGCGCTGTCCCATACTCGCTGCCCTGCTTCCTGGCAGTAGAAGTAGTTCCGGCCGGCCCACAGAGTGCCCATGGGGGCAAAGTTGCTCGCGTCCCGGTAACTCGTGGCGTTGCTCCAGGTGTTGAAGTAGTACTTCGTCGCCATGACGGACGCCTCGGCGCTCTGCCGCGTGCTGCCGGACTCGGCCTGGGCCGCCGTCGCGGGGATGAGCAGGGCCGTGGCCGCGAGCCCGAGGGTGGCGAGGGCTGTGCCGAACTTACGCATGGTGCGCTCCTTTGGTGAGAGTCCTTCGATGAGTGATGACGGGTCGCGCGGACCCGGGGCCGGTGAATCCGGCCCGCCCGCTCGTGCGCCTGGTGCCTCAAGGCGCGTGCGGATGCGGGTGTTGCAGGTGCCTCAGGGGAGCCCTACGGGCACTCGCCGCCCCACCGGACCGACGTGATCGTGCGTCCGCCGGAGGGGAAGTTGCCCTGGCCCTCCGCCGCGCCGAAGTGCAGGCATTGGGAGCCGCCTTCGGCGAAGCCGACGTAGGCGTGGTCGTAACCCTCCTGCGCGGTGCCGTTGTTGAAGTAGGACTTCCGCAGGCCGCAGTTGATGCCGGGGTTGTCGGAGTCGGTCTTGCAGACCTCGCCCGTGCCGTCGGCGCCGGAGTAGAAGCAGACGTTGCCGGCGGGGCAGTTCGCGTACGGCTGCGGGGTGGAGCAGTTGCGGCTGGCGACGGAGGTCCAGCTCTCGCCCACGCCGGTGTACTGGACGCCGTTGAAGTGGACCGGGACGCGGTCGTTCTGGTCCGTGAAGTCACCGGTGGCGCGGTAGCGCTGCTCGTAGTGCAGGTGAGCCCAGTCGTGGGAGTTCTTGCCGGACTTGCCGACGCTGCCGATGCGGGTGCCGCCGTTGACCTGCTGGCCCTTGCGGACGAAGGCGTCCGGGGCTTCCTGCAGGTGGTAGTAGGCGGTGAACCAGCCGTTGCCGTGGCTGATCTGGATCGTGTTGCCGGAACCGGTGTCCACGTAGACGGCGGAGACCGTGCCGGGCGCGGAGGCGTAGACGGGCCGACCGTCGGAACCCGGGTTCCCCTCCGCCACGATGTCGAGTGCCGGGTTGTGCGTGGAGTCGTAGGCGTCCAGGTCCCACTTCGTGCCGCAGGCGAACGGCATCTGGAAGGCCGGCTTGGGGGGCAGGGCGGCGGTGGTCGCGGCGGCGGCGGGGCCCACGGCCGTGCCGAGGCCGAGGACCGCTGCCACGAGAGCCAGGAACGCGGCGAGCGCGGTGAGCGCGGGGCGAGTGCGGAGTGATGTGACGGACATGAAGCTGGTTCCCCCATCCTCTGTCGGATGAGTCCACCTTGGCCGCGCACGCCGTCAGGCTGTTACTCGGATTTCCGAGGGTGCGGTGCACCGCACGGTCCACTCGTGGGAGAGGGGACGGATCGGCTCGGCGAAGTTGAGCCGGGTGCCCTGGGCCAGACAGCCCAGGAGCCGTTTGCGCCCGGCCTCGGCGTAGTAGTTCAGGGCAGGCACGGGCGTGCCCTCCTCCGGGCCGAAGCCGTTGTTGAACACCGACAGGACCGGATTGGCCTTCAGCCAGGGACAGCGCCAGGCCTCCGTCTTCCTCCAGTCCGCGGAGCTGCCCTGCCAGAGGCAGATGTCCCCCTTGCCGTCAGGGCGGCTGAAGAAGCACACCGCTCCGGGAGCGCAGCGCTCGTAGCCCGGGTCGGTGCCGCCCCGGCCCCAGACGAACAGTCCGGCGACGAGACCGAGGGCCGTGCCGGAGGCCAGCAGGCCCGTGCTCAGGAGAAGATGCCGCACCGGCCAGGGCCGCTGCCGGGGTGTCTCGCCCGCCGCGGCCCGCCGTACGCGTTCCAGGAGCAGCGTGGCGTCGTGCGGGACCCGGGTCTCGTGCGTACGGCTCAGGCAGTCCGCGACGATCGCGTGCCACGGTTTCGGAAGCGTGGGGGAGAGCCGCAGGTCGTCCGTGCCGCGGGCGTAGCGGACGGCGGCGTCGCGGCGGGCGGCCGGGGTGCCGCCGGGGAAGGGGTGGACGCCGGTGAGGGCCAGGTGGGCGAGGACGCCGAAGGCCCAGATGTCGCTGCTCGGCCGGACCTGGGTGCCGCGCGCGCCCATCTCCGGCCAGAGCAGTTCGGGCGGGGTGTAGTCCGGGGTCCCGATGCCCGGACCGTACGCGTGGGTGCCCTCCAGCTCGCCGGCGGTGCTGAAGTCGCCGAGCCGGACGGTGCCGTCCGGCATGAGCAGGACGTTGCCGGGCTTGAGGTCGCCGTGTACCCAGCCGGCGCCGTGGAGCTGGTGGAGGCCCTCGCATATCTCGGTGAGAAGGCCGGGGGCGGTGTCGATCCCGGACTCGGTGCCGGACGCGCCGAGCAGCGACTGGAGGGAGCGGTCCGCCCGTTCCAGGACGAGGACGGTGGCGCCGTCGAGTTCGGGGTCCGCCGGGTCGTCGACCGTGAGGGTCTCGTACAGGCGGATGAGCCGCGGCGCCCGTAAGCGGCTCAGCAGCTCCACTTCGCGTTCGACGAGGTCCTTGAGGTGGCGCAGGCCGCGCGGGGTGCAGGTGCCGGTCGGCAGGAACTTCAGCGCGACCTCGTCCCCGGGCCCTTCGACCGAGGGCCCCGGTTCCGGCTCCTCGGGTTCCTCCCGGTCCTCCCGGTCCTCCCGCTCCTCCCGCTCCTCCCGGTCCTCCAGTTCCTCCAGTTCCTCCAGCTCCGTCGGGTCCTCGGCCCGCCGTGCCGCGTACACGCTGGCGAACGCGCCCGCCCCGAGCGGGCCTTCCACCACCCATCTGCCGACCCGGTAGCCGGGCTCCACTCTCAGCGGGAAGCCCGCGGTCACCGGGCCACCACCAGCGCCTCCAGGTCCTCCTCGCGCACCAGGTCGAAGCGGAGCGCCAGGGACACCAGCGTCTCCTTCTTGCCGTTGAGACGCGGCCCCGCGTCGGCGCTGTCCGGGGCCGGCTTGAGGCGCAGTTTCACGGCGAGGTAGTCGATGTTCCACTGCACAGCCGCCCGGTTCGCACCCGGCCAGACCGGCCGCAGCCGCTCGGCCACCGCGTCCACCGTCGGCAGCGGCGCGTGCGGAGTGCCGCGCAGCCGCGGCTCGCACAGCGCGGCGAGCACCAGGAAGTAGCGCTTGTCACGGTCGAGCGGGAAGGCGAGCGCGGTCGGTTCGCCGCTCCCGTCGTCGGGGACGCCGCTCACGTAGTCGTGGCGCGGTGCCCAGACCGCGAAGTCGATCAGTTCCCCGGCGGCGGGCAGCACGATCCGCGAGAACTCGAACGGCACCGGCGCGCCCACCCGCCCCGGCGCCACCTTGATGTGCTCTCCGGCACCCTCGGGGTTCTCGACGACGTAGGTGGAGGCCGGGCTGAAGTTGCTGAGCGCCCAGTGGGTGCCGGCCGCCACGATCTCGCCCGCCGAGCGGGACACCCCGAGGTGCGGGATGCGCAGATGACGGGCCGGCTGTCCCGGCCCGCCGTCCGGCCGCGGCGCGCACCGGCCGAAGTGCAGGCGGTCGCCGGGCGCCAGCCGGATCTGGTCCGATGGGCCCGCGGCGCCCGCGGGCACCACGACGATGCTGTACGCGGTGCCGGATCCGGTACCGGATCCGCAGCCCGGACCGGTGCCGGGAGCGGTTCCTGTGGTGGGACGTACGGTGTGTTCGAAGGCGCTGAACATGGCGCTTCCTTCCCCGAGGTCTGCCCTGGGAAAAGGCTAGCGAGCGGCGCTGAACGAACCCATAACGCCGACGATTCCGCCGGTCGGGGGACCTCTGTTCTAATGAGTTGCTCTTTTCGTCGGCGGCTGGTTCCTGGGGGCGCGGTGTTGGATGTGCAGAACGGTTCCGAGGCGGAGCCCGCGGCGCCCGAGGCCGAAGGGGACAGCGGACCGCCGCCCGCGGCACTCGCGCCCGCGCCGTACCGTCCGTACGCGCTGATCGCGACCGTCCTCGGCGGGCTGTACTTCCTCTACTCCTGGGTGCAGTACGCGCGGTTCCGCACGCCCTCCTGGGACCTCGGGATCTTCGAACAGTCCGTCCGGGCCTATGCCGAACTGCGCGCCCCGATCGTCGACATCAAGGGCCCCGGCTTTCTCATACTCGGGGACCACTTCAGCCCGGTGACCGCGCTCCTGGCGCCGCTGTACTGGCTGTGGTCCTCCCCGCTCGTCCTCCTCCTCGCGCAGGCCGCGCTGTTCGCCGCCTCCGCCGCGATCGTCGGCCGTACCGCCCAGCAGGTGCTCGGCAGCCGGGCCGCCGGGATCGCGCTCACCGTCGCGTACGGGCTGTCCTGGGGGCTCCAGGAGGCAGTCAAGTCCGACTTCCACGAGATCGCGTTCGCCGTCCCGCTGCTCGCCCTGACCTGCCGGGCCCTGCTGCTCGGCCGCTGGAACGCCGCCGTCCTGTGGGCCGCGCCGCTCGTCCTCGTCAAGGAGGACATGGGCCTGACCGTGGCCATGGTCGGCGCGGTCCTCTTCCTCAAGGGGCAGAAGCGCCTCGGCGCGATGCTCGCCGCGTTCGGCGTCACCTTCTTCGCGCTCACCGTGCTCGTCCTCATCCCGGCGGCGAGCCAGGCCGGCCAGTACGACTACTGGTCCAAGATCGACAAGACCGGCGAGGGCGCGGACCTGTCGCCGCTCGACTCGCTCCTCGGCGCGTTCGGCCAGGGCGAGAAGTGGGAGATGCTCCTCTTCCTCGCCGGCATCACCGGCTTCCTGTGCCTGCGTTCCCCGCTGGCGCTGCTCGTGCTGCCGACGCTCGGCTGGCGCTTCCTCTCCCAGGACCCCAACCACTGGGGCATGCTCTGGCACTACAGCGCCCTCCTCATGCCGGTGGTCTTCCTCGCCCTGGTCGACGCGGTCCGCGCGGTGCGTACGTCGCCGCGCCCGTGGCTCGTGGCGTACGGGAGGGTCGCGGTCCCCGTGGTCACGGCGGTCGCGCTGGTGCACACCCTCGACATGCCACTGCGCGAGCTGCTGCGCGCCGACACGTACCGGACGGACGCCCGCACCCTGGACGCGCGGCGCGCGGTCGCGGCGGTGCCGGCGGGGACGAGCGTGGAGACGAACGTGACGCTCATGGCCCATCTCACCGGCGACCACACCGTCTACTGGGTGGGCGGCGCGCCGAGCGTCAGTCCCGACTATCTCGCCCTGGACCTGGCCTCCGGCTGGTCCCAGCCGGTGACCGACCCGGTGGGGCTCGCCGGGCAGCTGCATCCGGGGACGCGGTACGCGGTGTCGGCGCAGGCGGGGCAGTTCGTGGTGCTGAAGCGGCAGTGACGCGCGCCCGCGGACCTTCCCGCGGAGAACGACCGAGGGCCGCCCGGCGTCGTGCCGGGCGGCCCTCGGGGCGTGAGCGGAGTGGAACGTTACTTCTTGATGACGACCGTGCCGGCGGCGCGGTCGTGCCAGCCCTGGGTCTTGCCGGTGCTGTCGAAGAACGGCGACAGGTAGACGAGCAGCGCGCCGATACCGCAGACGAGCGAGCCGACCATGGGGATGATCCAGCGGATGAAGCCGCCGCCGAGACCCGGCTTGCCGCCGGTGTTCTCCTTGACGACCTTCAGGCCGAGCGCCATCTTGCCGAGCGTGGCGCCGACGAAGGCGATCATCAGCCACTCGTAGAGCATGGTGGCGATGAAGAGCAGGAAGATCACGCCGAAGAAGGCGGCGAAGACTCCGCCCAGCGCGGCGGCCTGGTCGTCGACGCAGGACTGGTACGCGGCGGTGCCGTAGGTCTCGCTCGTGCAGTCGTCGATGGTCGTGCCGGCGCCGACCACACCGGCCAGGCCGATGGCCGCCAGGATGTAGTAGACGACGGTGATGGCGACGCCGTCGATCAGGCGCGCGCCGAGGCGACGGCCCATCGAGGCGACCTGGACGGTGCCGAGACCGTGCAGGGATATGTAGCCGTTGTTGGCCTGAACCGTGCCCGGCGCCTGCGGGTACGCGCCCGGCTGGCCGGGCTGCTGCGGGTAGCCGTAACCCGGCTGCTGGCCGGGCTGCTGCGGGTAGCCGTAACCGGGCTGCTGGCCGGGCTGCTGACCGCCCTGCGGCTGCTGGCCGTAGGGGTTGTTCGGGTCGCCGAAGCTCATCGAGTTTTTCCTCCGTTATGTACTGCGGGGACGACGCGGTCCGAGCGGAGGAATATGCGCCAAGTGTTTCGCAACAAATGAGCGGTTTTGCCCCCCGGCACTGCCCGCGGCACTGCGCGGATCATCGTCCTCACGCTGGCGACTTTTTGTCCAGTCGATACGCGTCAGTACCGTGCGAAGTTGTGTAAGTGCAACCTAAGGGTCGGATTCGCGAACCGGAATTGGAATCCGGTGGGGGTCATCCGGGAGGATGGCCGCATGAGCGCCCAGATTCTCGACGGCAAGGCCACCGCGGCCGCGATCAAGTCCGATCTGACCGCCCGCGTGGCGGTCCTCAAGGAGCGGGGTGTGACCCCCGGCCTCGGCACGATCCTGGTCGGCGACGACCCGGGCAGCCGCAAGTACGTGGCCGGAAAGCATCGTGACTGCGCCGAGGTCGGCATCGCCTCCATCCAGCGGGAGCTGCCGGAGACGGCGACGCAGGAGGAGATCGAGGCGGTCGTCCGGGAACTCAACGCGGACCCGTCCTGCACCGGCTACATCGTGCAGCTGCCGCTGCCCAAGGGAATCGACGAGAACCGCGTCCTGGAGCTCATGGACCCGGACAAGGACGCCGACGGCCTGCACCCGACCAACCTCGGCCGGCTCGTCCTCGGCGAGCCCGCCCCGCTGCCCTGCACCCCGAACGGCATCATCACGCTGCTGCGCCGGCACGGTGTGGAGATCGCGGGCGCGGAGGTCGTGGTCGTCGGCCGCGGTGTCACCATCGGGCGCCCGATGCCGCTGCTGCTGACCCGCCGTTCCGAGAACGCCACCGTGACCCAGTGCCACACAGGCACCCGCGACCTGTCGGCGCACCTGCGGCGCGCGGACATCATCGTGGCGGCGGCCGGCGTGCCGCACCTGATCAAGCCGGAGGACGTGAAGCCGGGCGCGGCCGTGCTCGACGTCGGCGTCTCGCGCAACGGCGAGGGCAAGATCGTCGGCGATGTGCACCCGGGCGTCGCCGAGGTCGCCGGCTGGCTCTCCCCGAACCCGGGCGGTGTCGGGCCGATGACCCGCGCCCAGCTCCTGGTCAACGTCGTCGAGGCCGCGGAGCGCGCGGCCGGGATCCGTTGACCGTGTCCGCCGCCGCCGATGGCCGGGCCGCCGTGCCCGGGCAGCCCGGGCAGCCCGAGAAGCCCGAGTCCGTCGAACAGCAGCCCGAGTCCGCCGGACGGCCCGAGCCGTCCGAGCCGTCCGAGTCGCCCGAGCCGTCCGACGCGCAGCGGGCCGGCCTCGACGCGCCGTCCGTTCCGGCTGACAAGGGCGGTACGGACGTGAGCGGTACGGACGCGAGCGGTACGGAGGAGGCGCACGAGGAGGGCGACGCGGACGGCGCGCCGCGCCGCCACCCGCGCGCGACGCTCACCACCGGGACCGTACGTCCGGAGGGCGGCGGCCGCGCGGCCCCCGGCGACGCGCCCGCGCCCGCCCGTCAGTGGCCGCTGCTCACCGTGCTGGGGCTGGCCGGGCTCGGCCTGCTCGTCGTCGGCACCGACCTGTTCCCGCAGGCGTTCCGGATCGGCGGGCTGCTCATCGGGGCCGCGCTGCTGACCGGCGCGGTGCTGCGGCGGAGCCTGCCGTCGGTCGGGATGCTGGCGGTGCGCTCGCGGTTCACCGACATGATCACGTACGGCGTGATGGGCGGCCTGATCGTGTTCCTGTCGCTGATGGTGCAGCCGGAACCCTGGCTGCGGATCCCGTTCCTGGAGGACGTCCTCCATCTGACGGTGACCTGACCGCTGACCCCGCTGACCCCGCGGACATGTGAAGACACGCAGGCGGCGCCCGTCCTCTCCCCCGTGGGAGGGCGGGCGCCGCCGTGATCAAGAGTCATGTACGTGCCAACGGGGTTCAAGGTGTGACGGAGCGTTGTGGCACGGAGGTGACGGAAGTGACCATTCCGCTACCTTGCGTGAGGGGGAGGGTGGGGGTGAGGACGCGGCGTGCGGGCGGATCCGGGTGCGCCCGCGCGCACCCGGGTGCATCCGAGGCGGCAGTGAGCCGTCACACAAGGGGTTGGGGGTGCGGATGGTTCCGGGTCCGATAGCCTGATCGCCGGATATCTCTTCACGTCGAGACATCGATCGATCAGGAGGAGACATCCAGCATCAGGGGCAGGGAAACCCCACCGCCAGCTGTCTTACGGAGATCGCCATGACCCGCACTCCCGTGAATGTCACCGTGACCGGCGCGGCCGGCCAGATCGGCTACGCGCTGCTGTTCCGCATCGCCTCCGGCCACCTGCTCGGCGCGGACGTGCCGGTCAAGCTGCGCCTCCTCGAGATCCCGCAGGGCGTCAAGGCCGCCGAGGGCACCGCCATGGAGCTCGACGACTGCGCCTTCCCGCTGCTCAAGGGCATCGACATCTTCGACGACCCGAACAAGGGCTTCGAGGGTGCCAACGTCGCGCTGCTCGTCGGCGCCCGCCCGCGTACCAAGGGCATGGAGCGCGGTGACCTGCTCGCCGCCAACGGCGGCATCTTCAAGCCGCAGGGCAAGGCCATCAACGACAACGCCGCGGACGACATCAAGGTCCTCGTCGTCGGCAACCCGGCCAACACCAACGCCCTCATCGCCCAGGCCGCCGCCCCGGACGTCCCGGCCGAGCGCTTCACCGCGATGACCCGCCTGGACCACAACCGCGCGCTGACGCAGCTGGCCCAGAAGACCGGCTCCTCCGTCGAGGACATCAAGCGCCTCACCATCTGGGGCAACCACTCCGCGACGCAGTACCCGGACATCTTCCACGCGGAGATCGCCGGCAAGAACGCCGCCGACGTCGTGAACGACGAGGCGTGGCTGGCCGACACCTTCATCCCGACCGTCGCCAAGCGCGGCGCCGCGATCATCGAGGCCCGTGGCGCGTCCTCCGCCGCCTCCGCCGCCAACGCCGCCATCGACCACGTCCACACGTGGGTCAACGGCACCGCCGCGGGCGACTGGACCTCCATGGGTATCCCGTCGGACGGCTCCTACGGCGTCCCCGAGGGCCTCATCTCCTCCTTCCCGGTCGTCTGCAAGGACGGTCGGTACGAGATCGTCCAGGGCCTGGACATCAACGAGTTCTCCCGCACCCGCATCGACGCCTCCGTCAAGGAGCTGTCGGAGGAGCGCGACGCGGTCCGTGAGCTCGGCCTCATCTGAGACCGGCTCCCGGTCTGACGGAGCCCCGGCTCGGACCGAGTCCCGGCTCTCCGCGACACCCGTACACGCACGACGCCCCCGGCCACTGGGCCGGGGGCGTCGTGCGTTCTATGCTGTCCCCCCGCATGGCCGACGGCGCGTCAATTCCGCGCCACACATGGGTAGTTCACTTGTTCGGGGGAACAATGACGCAGTCACCCTTGCCTCAGCAGCCAGGCCCGCCACCGGAGCCCTCGCCCGGCCCACCGCCGCCCGCGCCCGACCCACCCGCGGCAGACTTGCCCGCGCCCGACCCGTCCACACCGGACCCGTCCTCATCGGGCCCGCCGGCGCTCGGGTCGCCCTCGCCCGGCTCGCCTCCGCTCGGTTCGCCTCCGCCCGGCCCGCTCGCGGCCAAGCCGCCCCCTGTCCGCCCGCCCGGCGACCTCCGGCGCGCGGACCCCGCCGCCAGCGAGGCCACCCGGCTGCTGTGCGCCGGCGCGTACCTCGACGAAGCCTTCCGCGACGCCGTCATCGACGAGCTGTACGTCCACGAGGAGCGCGTCGTCGCGCCCTCCCTCGGCATCGACGCCGCCCGCGTCCTCGCCCACGCCCTGCGCGCCCGCCGTATCGAACTCGGCGGATCCGCCGCCATCCTCGGCCTGTGGATCGTCGCCTACGCCCTCACCGGCGGCCTGGTCCTGATCCTGATCGTGCCCGTGCTGCTGCTCGCCCTCGCGCGCAAGATCCACGGCAAGGACCTCCCGGCGCCCCTCCTCCGTACCGTCCCCGCCTTCCTGCTCCGGCTGTACGCGCTCCTCCTCTACGTCCTCGCCGTGGTCACGTACGTGGACCTCCTCTTCAGCGACGAGTCGGACACGATCGGCTTCTTCGCGACCGTGCTCAGGGCTCTTCTGGTGCCCCTGGCCGCGCTCCAGGAACTGATCCCCGGGATCGCGCTCGTCCCGACCGTCGGCGCGCTGTGGGGCATCGGTACGTTGCAGGCCCTGGTCGCGTTCGCCGTCCTGCCGCTGGTGGCCGGGGTCGCGGCGGTGCAGCGCGGCTGGTTCGCCCGCGCGCTCACCGGGGAGCTGTCCCGGGCCCGGTTCGCCGATCCGCGCGGCGACCCGGCCGAGCAGGCGCTCGGCCTGCGATTCCGCCGGCTGCGGGAGCAGGTCAGGATGGAGCAGACGTCGCGGCTCGTGATGTACCGCTCCGAAAATCCGTTCTGCGGCGCCGGGAAGCCCTACGAGACCTGGTCGCTCTCGGTCGAGCTGCGCCCGCGCGAGGACCTCGACGGCCCGCCCGAACCCCTCGACAACAGCGCCATCCTGCGCCACATCGTGCCGCTCCTGGAGGCGCTGCGCGAGCCGCCGTCGCAGCACGACCGCGTCGTCCGCGACCGGCTGCGCGAGCTGGAGCTCGACGAGGTGGTCTTCCTGCCCATCGACGGGCTGCCGAGCCGCGACGAAGCCCCGTACACCGACGAGGACTTCGAGCGGCACCGCGCCGGCGCGATCGAGGAGGGCGGCGAGACCCGCCGGCACTTCCTGCGGATCAGGGTCGGCGGCTGGGGCGAGGAGATCGTCACCACCGTCTTCGTCCGCGTCCACACCCAGGGCGGCATGCTGATGCTGGAGGTGGCGCCGCACGTGCTGCGCCCGGTCGCGTCGCTCTACCGGAACGCCGACCGGATCGCCCACCGCTACCGGCACAACCACCAGGGCGGCAAGGCCGTCTGGGCCCTCGGCCAGACCTCGCACTTCACCGGACAGGCCCTCGTGACCCTCTGGCGGGCGCTGAAGAACCTGGGCGCGCTCAGTACGGGCGGATACGGGCGGGCCCTGCCCGAGGGGCCGCTCCGGTCCGTCCGGGAACTGGCCGCCGAACCGGCCGCCTCCCTGTTCCAGGAGATGGACGTCAGCCGCTACTTGAAGAGCATCCAGGACCGGGTGGCGAACGGGGTGACCGTGGCACTCCGCCAAGCCGGGTACGAGACCGCCGAGTTCGAGCAGAAGATCGTGCAGGTCGGCGAGGGTGGGATGTTCATCGAGGGGACACAGGGGAACGTCACCGTCGGCGACCACAACAAGGTCAGCAGCAAGTCCGTCACCATCACGAAGACGAAGAAGGGCTCCGGAGGCAAGCGTGGCTGAGCGCGACAACCCCGCGGCGGGCGGCATCCGCATCGGTGACACCGGCGGCAACGTCACCATCGGCGACCACAATCACGTCGAGTTCACCGTACGAGGAGCCGGGGCCGGGGGCGAACAGGACCCGCGGCAGGCGGAACTGCTCGCCGCCATCCGGGAGCTGCGCGCCGACCTGGGCCGGCTCGCCGACCCCGCGCAGGCCGCCGGACTCGACGGCGAGCTCGCCGGAGCAGAGAGCGAGATCGAGGAGTCGGGCGCCGCGGGACAGGGCCGGCTGGCCCGGCTGCGCCAGGCGCTCGCCGACGCCGGGGCGCTGACC
This sequence comes from Streptomyces laurentii, assembly GCF_040635425.1. NCBI lineage: Bacteria > Bacillati > Actinomycetota > Actinomycetes > Kitasatosporales > Streptomycetaceae > Streptomyces > Streptomyces laurentii. The sequence continues at coordinate 214,037 of NZ_JBEYHT010000003.1, forward strand.
GGCCTGTTCGCCTCGGCGGCGGCCGTGGGGCAGGCCGTCACCGTGCTGCTCGGAGGCTGAGATGGCCAGGAACGGCGGCGGGGCGTGGTGGAACGACGAGTCGCAGAGCTGGGTGTCGGGCCCGGCCCCGGCCGGCCCGCCGCCGGTGCCGGAACCGGCCCCCGGACTCGTACCCCGCCCCGCTCCGGGTACGGGACAGGGCACCGGGCCAGTGGTTCCGCTTCCGCCGCTGCCACCCCTTCCGCCGGAGCCGCCGTCGTACGTCCCGGCGTCCCCCGGGTCCCCGGAGCCGCCGACGCCCGGCCCCTCCCGTCACGTGCTCGTCGCGGCCGTCGCCGCCGCGGTGCTGGTGGCCGGTGGGATCGGCGGCTGGCTGCTGTGGGGCCGGGACGGGGGAGACAGCGGTCGTGCGGGCCACGGCGCGTCGGCCGCGCCTGGCGCGAGCGCGCCGGGGTCCGACTCCGCTTCCGCGTCCCCGTCCGATTCCGGTTCCCCCTCGCCGTCCGATTCCGCTTCCGCGGACGCGACGCCGCCGATCGGCTACCGGATCGTCGAGGACGAGGACGGCTTCACCGTCGCCGTCCCCGAGGGCTGGAGCCGCACCACCGCCGGAGGCAGCGTCTTCTTCAACGCCCCCGACGACTCCTCCCTGATGCAGGTCTTCGAGATCGGCGAGCCGGGCCTGACCCCGTACGAGGCGCTGAAGACGGTCTCGCGGGACGTCGCCAAGAATCCCGACTTCGAGCAGATCAGCCTTGAGGAGACCGGGGCGGACGAGGCCGAGCTGGTGTACGCGTACCACCGCTCCGAGGGCCGCCGCCAGGTCGTCGCCCGGGCCTTCGTCGGCGACGACGCGGTGCGCCGCATCGTGCTCGTCGGCGGGCCGGACACCGACTGGCCCAAGCAGCGGGAGATCCTCGACACGGCCCTGAGGTACTTCAAGCCCACCACCTCGTGACCCCGGGCCGTCCTCTCGCGCCTACGCGGCCGTCCCCGCGTCGGCGGCCAGCCCGCGGGCCAGCTCGCCGAGACCCGCCAGGGAGCGGTGGAGCAGCCCCGGGCCGAAGGTGATCCGGGTCGCCCCGAGGCGTCCCAGCTCGGCGAACGACGGATCGCCGGGCAGGGGGAGGAAGTTGAGCGGTCCCTCGACGCCCGCCTCGCGCAGCCGGGGCAGAGCGGCGGCCGGCGCCTTGATCGGGTAGACGCAGTCCGCGCCCGCCGCCGCGTACAGCCGGGCGCGCTCGGCGGCTTCGGCGACCCTGCCGCTGCCGCTGCCGCTGCCGCTGCCGTGGAGGTACGTGTCCACGCGCGCGTTGATCACGAGCGCCGGGCCGGCCTCCTCCCGTACCTCCGCGAGCCAGTCGGCCTGCTCGCGCGGATCGCGCAGGACCCGCCCCGGGGCGGTGTCCTCCAGGTTCACGCCGACCGCGCCGGCCTCCAGGACCCGCGCGACCAACTCCTTGGCGGACAGGCCGTATCCGGCCTCGACGTCGGCCGTGACCGGTACGGACACGGCGCGGGCGATCCGCGCCACGGCCGCGAACATCTCGTCCGGCGGAGTCTGCCCGTCCGCGTAGCCCAGCACCGCCGCGATGCCCGCGCTCGGCGTCGCCAGGGCCGGGAACCCGGCCTCCTCGAACGCGCGCGCCGAGAACGCGTCCCACGGCCCCGGCAGGACCAGCGGGCGGTCGGCGGGCCGGTCGTGGTGCAGGGCCCGGAGCGTGGCGGCCGCCGTCCCCGCCGTCGCGGCCGCCGTCGACGTGGCCGTCGCGGCCGTCGGGTCCGTGCTCACCGCTGGGCCGCGCGGGGCTTGTGGTGGCCCGGCACCATACGGGTCGTCACGGCGATCCGGTTCCAGGCGTTGATGGTCGTGATCGCGCCGATGACATGCGCCAGTTCGGTCTCGTCGAAGTGGCGGGCGGCCTCCGCGTACACCTCGTCGGGCACGAACCCGTCGGTGAGGACGGTGACGGCCTCGGTCAGCGCGAGGGCGGCCAGTTCGCGCTCGGTGTAGAAGTGCCGCGCCTCCTGCCAGGCGGACAGCTGGATGATCCGCTGCGTGGTCTCGCCCGCCGCCAGTGCCTCCTTGCTGTGCATGTCCACGCAGAACGCGCAGTGGTTGATCTGCGAGGCGCGGATCTTGATCAGCTCGTAGAGGGTGGGGTCGAGGTGCTTCGCGTTGGCGCGCTCCAGGCCCACCATGGCCTGGTAGAAGTCGGGGTGCAGCTGGACGAACGCCAGCCGGGCCTTGTGCTCGGGCGCGTACGCGGGCTGCTCGGTCCCCTGGGTGTCCCCGGCGTCGGCGGGGAGCGCGGTGTTCGGTGCGGTGGTCGTCATGCCGACCACCGTAGGACGCGGAAGGACCCCCGGTATGGTCCATTCTCATGGCAAACGAGTGGGCCACTTTCGGCTCCGATCTTCATCTGGACCTCACCGGCCGCGGCCGCCGCAAGGCCCTCATGGACGCCCTGCGGGAGGCCGTGCGCAGCGGACGTCTGACGGCCGGGACCCGGCTGCCGTCCTCCCGCTCCCTCGCCGCCGACCTCGGCATGGCCCGCAACACCGTCGCCGACGCGTACGCCGAACTGACCGCCGAGGGCTGGCTCACCGCCCGGCAGGGCTCCGGCACCCGGGTGGCCCCGCGGTCCGACCCGCGCGCGGAGCCGCGCCGCCGGGCCGCCGTCCCGCCCCGCCCGCTGCCGCCCGCCGGGGCGACGCCCGGTGTGCACGCCTACGATCTGCCGCCCGGCCTCCGGATGGCCGGCGTGCCCGCCTACGACCTGCTGGCCGGCCGCCCGGACGTCGCGTCCTTCCCGCGCGGCGACTGGCTCAAGGCCGCCCGCAAGGCGCTGACGGCGGCGCCCAACGACGCCTTCGGGTACGGCGATCCGCGCGGCCGGATCGAACTGCGCACCGCGCTCGCCGAGTACCTGGCCCGCGCCCGGGGCGTGCACGCGCGCCCGGACCGGATCGTCGTCTGCTCGGGCTTCGTGCACGGACTCCAGCTGATGGGGCGGGTGTTGCACGAGCGCGGGGTACGGGCGGTGGGCGTCGACTCCTTCGGCCTCCGCGTCCACCGGGACCTGCTCGTCCGGCAGGGGTTGCGCGTCCCGGCCGTCGGCCTCGACGAACAGGGCACCCGGACCGAGGAGTTGAGGGGCATGGGCGGGATCGGCGCGGTCCTGATGACCCCGGCGCACCAGTTCCCGCTCGGCGGCGCGCTCACCCCGGCCCGGCGGGCGGCGGCCGTCGACTGGGCGCGGTCGGCGGGCGGGCTGATCCTGGAGGACGACTACGACGGGGAGTTCCGGTACGACCGCCAACCCGTGGGCGCCCTGCAGGGACTCGACCCCGAGCGGGTCGTCTACTTCGGCACCGCCAGCAAGTCCCTCGCGCCGGGCCTGCGGCTCGCCTGGATGGTGCTGCCGGAGCACCTCGCCGACGAAGTGGCGGCGGCCAAAGGGGACATCGACTGGGTGTCCGGCTCCACCGAGCAGCTCACCTTCGCGGAGTTCCTCGCCTCGGGCGCGTACGACCGCCATGTCCGGGCCATGCGGCTGCGCTACCGCCGCCGCCGCGACCAGCTGGTGGCCGCGGTCGCCGCGCACGCGCCCGGCATCCGGGTGCGCGGCATCGCGGCCGGACTGCACGCCGTCCTCGAACTCCCGCCGGGCACCGAGCAGTCCACGCTCCGCACCGCCGCCGCCCACGGCGTCGCCCTGCTCGGCGTCGCCCGCTTCCGGCACCCGGACGCGCCGCCGGTGGCCGACGGCGTGGTCGTCGGCTACGGCACCCCGCCGGACAGCGCCTGGTCGGGGGCGCTGGAGGCGCTCATGCGGGTGCTGCCCTGAGGGGCAACACCCTCTGTCTTCATCAGTGTTCAGGAATCCGGGCGCAGCCGCGCGGCCAGATGGGCCAGGATCTCGTCCCGCGCCCGCACCGTCGGATGCCCCGCCTCGTCGACGAGGTGCGCGGTGACGACGCTGTGCGGGGTGCCGACCAGCTCGGCGAAGAACGGCGGCGGGGCCGGGTTCGCCGCGCCGTCCGGCAGCACCCGCCCGTCGAACGCGTCGCCGAGCAGCGCCCGGTAGGCCGCGAACCGCTGCCCCGTGCACCAGCGGTCGCCCTCGAAGCGGTACGCGAGGACCGTGAGCCCGCTCCGCTCGGCCCGCTCGCGCAGCGCCCGCGCGTCGTCCTCGCCGAGTTCCAGGCCGCCGGGGTCGTCGAGCGGCAGCGACGGATGGTTGACGACGGGTGCGACGACCGCCGGGTCGACGGCCATGGTGAGCGCGAAGTTGCCGGTGAAGCACAGCCCGATCGCGCCGACCCCCGGCCCGCCGCACTCGGCGTGCGCCCGCCGGGCCAGCCCGCGCAGCCAGGACGCGACGGGGCTGGTCCCGCCGCCCCCGAAGGCGCGGAACTCGGCGCTGACGCAGGCCCGGCGCATGACCTTCCGGCCGCCCTCGACGGTGGGCCACGCGCCGTCCGTCCCGAAGAGGGAGGGCACGTACACGGTGAAGCCCGCGTCCCGCACCCACCGCGCGAGCCGCAGCACGTCCGGGCTGATGCCGGGCATCTCCGGCATCAGCACGACGCCCGGCCCGGCCCCGGCCACGTACACCGTCTTCACCACCCCGTCGACGTCGACGCGACGGCGGCCGAAGTCGTCGATCGGGTCGTTCTTCGCGTCGGCCTCGGCCGTCGCGTCGGCCTCGTTCTTCGCGTCGGCCTCGTTCTTCGCGTCGGCCTCGTCCGTCGCGTCGGCCTCGTCCTTCGGATCAGCGTTCATGGGGCCAGCGTGGACCGGCCGGCCGGGGCCGGGGGAGAGGCCGGACCGCCAGGTGTACGGGTAATCTCGCCACGCTGTCGGGGGAGGGAGCGGGCCGTGGGGAAGCCGGAGTCGGAGCACACAGGGGGCGCGGACGCGCTGCGCGTCGCCGTCCTCGCCTACCCGGGCTGTTTCGCCTCCGAGGTCTTCGGCGTACCCGACCTGCTGACCATGGCCGCGCACGTCGCGGGGCCCGGCGCCCCCGGCTACCGGGTCTCGGTCGTCTCGCCGCGCCGCCGCGTCCTCGCCTCGGGCGGTACGGCCCTGGACGTGACCCCGCCGCGCCGCGACGTCGACGTCCTCGTCGTCCCCGGTTTCGCGCTCCTTCCCGGCGCCGACCTGGACGCGCGGCTCGCGCCGCTCGCCCCCGAGATCGACGCCGTCCGTACGTACGCCGCCGAGGGCACCGCCGTCGTCTCCCTCTGCGTCGGCGCCTTCCTGCTCGCCGAAGCCGGCCTGCTGCGCGGCCGGCGCGCCACCACGGCCTGGCTGTTCGCCGCCGACCTGGCCCGCCGCTGCCCGGAGGCCGACGTCCGCGCCGAGGACCTGGTCGTCACCGACACCGGGGTGACGACGACCGCCGCCTTCAGCGCCATGTACGATTTCGCGCTCGACCTGATCCGGCGGCACAGCGGCGCCCGGGTGGCGCGGACGACGGCACGGATCGCGCTCGTCGACGACGCGCGCGACGCGCAGACCCCGTACGTCGACCCGGAGTTGCTGCCCCGGCCCGGCAGCGCGTTCGCGCAGCGGGTCATGCGCCGGCTCGACCAGGACCTCGCCGCCCGGTACGACCTGACGGCGCTGGCCGCCGCCTTCGGGGTGAGCGCCCGGACGCTGCTGCGGCGCTTCGCGGACGAGACGGGGCACAGCCCGCTCGCCCATCTCCAGGCCGCCCGCGTCCGCCGTGCCCGGCACCTCCTGGAGACCACCGACCGGACCGTCGCCGCCGTCGCCGCGGCGGTCGGCTACCGCGACCCCGGCACCTTCGCCGCCCTCTTCGCCCGGCACACCGGCCGCCGCCCCGCCGCGTACCGCGCGGCCTTCCGCCGTACGGACTGACACGCCCTCCCGAGGCCCAGACCGGCGTACACCGTACGAAAGGGCAGCCCGTGCCGTACGAAAGGCGGCCCCGCGAACGGACCGGACGCCCCGGGCATGGGCGGCGGGCTGTGGCGGGCCTACACTGTGCGATCGCAACCACGCGACGGGAACGGGGAAGGGGACGCGTCATCATGCGCAGACTCAGGTCGAGCACGGTGGTACTCGGCGGGGTGGGCCTCCTCGCGGCGACGCTCACGGCGTGCGGTTCGGAGCCCGACGAACGGTGCATCGACCCCGTCACGTACAAGGAGCTCCCCGACTACAAGTGCCATGACGGCAACGGCAGCAGCTCCAGCGGCAGTTCCAGCACCGGCCGTTACTACTACGGCGGCTCGGTCCGCAGCGGCAAGGTCAGCGGCGGCAGCTTCGACAAGTCGGCGGTCTCCAGCGGCGGCTTCGGCGGCCACTCCTCCTCCGGCGGCTGATCCCGCATGCGGCGCCACACCATCGAGCCCCGCCCCGACTGGCAGCGGACGGTCGAGGAGCAGGGCCTGATCTACCCCCTGACCCGGTACCCCGACAACTCGCTGCGCCCCTACTGGGACGAGAGCGCGTACTACTCCTTCAGCCTGCCCGAGGTGGAGGCGCTGGAGGAGGTCGTCGAGGAACTGCACGCCATGTGCCTGGGGGCGGCGGCGCACATCGTCGAGAAGGATCGTTTCGCCGAGCTCGGCATCACCGATCCCCGGATCGTCGCCCGGGTCGCCGAGTCCTGGCACCGCCGGGCCGAACTCCCGTCCCTCTACGGCCGGTTCGATCTGCACTACGACGGCACGGGCCCGGCCAAGATGCTGGAGTACAACGCCGACACCCCCACCTCCCTGGTGGAGGCCGCGAGCCCGCAGTGGTTCTGGATGGAGGAACGGTTCCCCGGTGCCGACCAGTGGAACTCCCTCCACGAACGGCTCGTCGACGCCTGGCGCCGGCAGGCCCATCTGCTGCCGCCCGGCAGCCCGGTGCACTTCGCCCACTCCGACGCCGACGAGCTCGGCGAGGACCTGATGACCGTCGCGTACCTGCGCGAGACCGCCCAGCAGGCCGGCCTCGACACCGAGGCGCTGTCGGTCGAACGGATCGGCTGGGACCGGATCACCGGACGGTTCGTCGACGACCGGCTCCGCTTCCTCCGCGCCTGCTTCAAGCTCTACCCGTGGGAGTGGCTGACCACGGACACCTTCGGGCCGCACGTCCTCGACACCCTCGACAACGGCGGCGGCACCGGCAGCACCCTCTGGATCGAACCGGCCTGGAAGATGCTGCTCTCCAACAAGGCGCTCCTGGCGATCCTCTGGGAACTCCACCCCGGCCACCCGAACTTGCTCCCCGCCTACCTCGACGGGCCGCGCGAACTCGCCACCACCACCGGATGGGCGGCGAAGCCGCTGCTCGGCCGCGAGGGCGAGGGCGTCACCCTGCACGAGCCGGGCAGCGTGTCCACGCCCGCCGTACGGGACGAACGCCTCTGCTACCAGGAGCTGGCCCCGCTGCCCGACTTCGACGGCAACCGGGTCGTGCTCGGCGCGTGGACCGTCGGCGACGAGGCGGCGGGACTCGGCATCCGGGAGTCGTCGGGCCCGGTCACGGACGGGTACGCCCGCTTCATCCCGCACGTCATCCTCTGAGCGGACCTCTGACCGGCCTGTCCTGACCTGTCCTGACCTGTCCTGACCTGGTCTGGTCTGGCCTGGCCTGGCCGGACAGGCCGGCCCGGGCCGAGGCCCGGACCCGCCCGTCAGCGGTGTGCCGCCGGCCCGTCAGCCTTCCGACAGCACCGCCCGCAGCTGCTCCAGCCCCCAGTCCAGGTCCTCCTTGGTGATCACCAGCGGCGGCGCGATCCGGATCGTCGACCCGTGCGTGTCCTTCACCAGGACGCGCCGCGCCATCAGCCGCTCCGAGATCTCCCGGCCCGTGCCGTGCGACGGCACGATGTCCACGCCGGCCCACAGCCCGCGCCCGCGTACCGTCTCCACGGCCCCGCCGCCCACGAGCATCCCCAGCTCCGCGTGCAGATGCTCGCCCAGCTCCGTCGCCCGCTGCTGGTACTCGCCCGTCCGCAGCATCGCGATCACCTCCAGGGCCACCGCGCACGCCAGCGGATTGCCGCCGAACGTCGACCCGTGCTCACCCGGCCGGAACACCCCGAGCACGTCCCGGTCCGCGACCACCGCCGACACCGGCACCACGCCGCCGCCCAGCGCCTTGCCCAGGATGTACACGTCCGGCACCACGCCCTCGTGCTCGCACGCGAACGTCCGCCCCGTACGGCCCAGACCCGACTGGATCTCGTCGGCCATGAACAGCACGTTCCGCCGGGCCGTCAGCTCCCGCACCCCGCGCAGATACCCGTCCGGCGGCACGAGCACCCCGGCCTCGCCCTGGATCGGCTCGATCAGCACCGCCACCGTGTTCTCGGTGACCGCCGCCTCCATGGCGGTCAGGTCCCCGTACGGCACGATCTCGAAGCCCGGCGTGTACGGGCCGTAGTGGTCGCGCGCCTCGTGGTCCGTGGAGAAGCTGACGATCGTCGTCGTCCGGCCGTGGAAGTTGTTCGCCGCCACCACGATCTTCGCGTGCCCGTCCGGCACGCCCTTCACCTCGTACCCCCACTTGCGGGCGGTCTTCACGGCGGTCTCCACCGCCTCCGCGCCCGTGTTCATCGGCAGCACCATGTCCTTGCCGCACAGCTCCGCGAGCTGCCCGCAGAACTCCGCGAACCGGTCGTGCTGGAACGCGCGCGACGTCAGCGTCACCCGCTCCAGCTGCGCCTTCGCCGCGTCCAGCAGCCGGCGGTTGCCGTGCCCGAAGTTGAGCGCCGAATACCCGGCGAGCATGTCCAGGTACCGGCGTCCCTCGACATCGGTCATCCAGGCCCCCTCGGCGGAGGCGACGACCACGGGCAGGGGGTGGTAGTTGTGCGCGCTGTGCGCGTCCGCGGCAGCGAGCTCGTCTTGCGTCCTCGACACGGGATCTCCGATCGTCCTGCGGCCAGGGGCGGGTGTGGCACCCCGTTCTTATCGTCGCTCGGATGCGGGACGAAGAAACCTGCGCGCCGCGTCGCGCCCGATACCCTGGACGCACGCACGGCGACTGGCGTACGGGGAACCGACCCCGGGGGAGCCGCGCGGGGCAGACACACGGGATGCCGCCCGCCTGGGCATCACGGGACACCGACCGGTCCCGTGCCCTCGCCGCTCGCCGGCACCAGGCCGCACCCGGGACCGCAGCCCGCCTCCCACAGGAGCGAACCGCCATGAGCAACGCCGCCACCCACCATCCCGCACTCGCCGCCGCGGACCCGGAGATCGCCGCCCTCGTCGGCGCCGAGGAACGCCTCCAGGCCGAGACCCTGCGTCTCATCCCCAGCGAGAACTACGTCTCCGCCGCCGTCCTCGAAGCCTCTGGCACGGTCCTGCAGAACAAGTACAGCGAGGGCTACCCCGGCCGCCGCTACTACGAGGGCCAGCAGAACATCGACCAGGTCGAGACCCTCGCCGTCGAACGCGCCAAGACCCTCTTCGGCGCCGACCACGCCAACGTCCAGCCCTACTCCGGCTCCCCGGCCAACCTCGCCGTCTACCTCGCCTTCGCGAAGCCCGGCGACACCGTCATGGGCATGGCGCTGCCCATGGGCGGCCACCTCACCCACGGCTGGGGCGTGTCCGCGACCGGTACGTGGTTCCGGGGCGTCCAGTACGGCGTACGGCAGGACACCGGGCTCGTCGACTTCGACGAGGTCCGCGACCTCGCCCTCGCCGAACGCCCCAAGCTCATCTTCTGCGGCGGCACCGCGCTGCCCCGCACCATCGACTTCGCCGCGTACGCCGGGATCGCCCGCGAGGCCGGCGCCGTCCTCGTCGCCGACATCGCCCACATCGCGGGCCTCATCGCGGGCGGCGCGCACCCGTCGCCGGTGCCGCACGCCGACGTCATCTCCACCACCACCCACAAGACCCTGCGCGGCCCGCGCGGCGCGATGCTCATGAGCCGGGCCGAGCACGCCAAGGCCATCGACAAGGCGGTCTTCCCCGGCCTCCAGGGCGGCCCCCACAACCAGACCACCGCCGCCATCGCCGTCGCCCTCCACGAGGCCTCCGGCCCGGCCTTCCGCGACTACGCCCACGCCGTCGTCGCCAACGCCCGCGCCCTCGCCGACGCGCTCCTCGCGCGCGGCTTCGACCTGGTCTCCGGCGGCACCGACAACCACCTGATCCTCATGGACCTCACGGCCAAGGAGGTCCCCGGGAAGATCGCGGCCAAGGCCCTGGACCGGGCGGGCATCGTCGTCAACTACAACACCGTCCCGTACGACCCCCGCAGGCCCTTCGACCCCTCCGGCATCCGTATCGGCACCCCCTCCCTCACCTCCCGCGGCCTCGACGACACGCATATGCCGCTCGTCGCCGACTGGATCACCCGGGGTGTCGCGGCGGCGGGCCGGGGCGACGAGGACGCGCTGAAGGTCATCCGGTCGGAGGTCGCCGAACTGATGGCGGCCTTCCCGGCCCCGGGCCTGCCGCTGTAAGGCCTGCCGCCGCGGAGGAAGGGGTGGGGGCGGGCCACGGCCGGCCCCCACCGCCCGCCCGGTGGCCCCGTCCCCTCCGTCGTTTCCTCCGCCGCGGGGCTTCCGGGCGACCGGGGACCGGCTTCGCTCCCCCGTCCGGAATCGGGGTCCATACCTGAGACAATGAGTGGCATGGCCTCTGAACGTCTCCGTGTGCTCTCCGGAATCCAGCCCACCGCAGGCTCGTTCCACCTCGGCAACTACCTCGGTGCGGTGCGTCAGTGGGTCGCGCTGCAGGAGTCCCACGACGCCTTCTACATGGTGGTGGACCTGCACGCGATCACGGTCCCGCAGGACCCCGCCGAGCTGCGCGCCAACACCCGGCTCGCCACCGCCCAGCTGCTGGCCGCCGGTGTCGACCCCGACCGCAGCGCGCTCTTCGTCCAGAGCCACGTGGCCGAGCACGCCCAGCTGGCGTGGGTCATGAACTGCCTCACCGGTTTCGGCGAGGCCTCCCGCATGACCCAGTTCAAGGACAAGTCCGCCCGCCAGGGCGCCGACCGCACCACCGTCGGCCTCTTCACGTACCCGGTCCTCCAGGTCGCGGACATCCTGCTCTACCAGGCGCACCAGGTCCCGGTCGGCGAGGACCAGCGCCAGCACATCGAGCTGACGCGCGACATCGGCGAGCGCTTCAACACGCGCTTCGGCGACACCTTCACGATCCCTGAGCCGTACATCCTCAAGGAGACCGCGAAGATCTACGACCTGCAGGACCCGACGATCAAGATGAGCAAGTCGGCCTCCAGCCCCAAGGGCCTGATCAACCTGCTCGACGACCCGAAGGCCACCGCGAAGAAGGTCAAGAGCGCGGTCACCGACACCGACACCGTGATCCGGTACGACCCGGTGGAGAAGGCCGGCGTCTCGAACCTCCTCACCATCATGTCCGTGCTCACCGAGACGCCGATCGCGGATCTGGAGAAGAGCTACGAGGGCAAGATGTACGGCGCCCTGAAGACCGACCTGGCCGAGGTCATGGTGGACTTCGTCACGCCGTTCCGGACCCGCACCCAGGAGTACCTGGACGACCCGGAGACCCTGGACAAGATCCTCGCCAAGGGCGCGGAGAAGGCCCGGGTCGTCGCCGCCGAGACGCTGGCGCAGACGTACGAGCGGATCGGCTTCCTTTCCGCCCGCCACTGAGCGGACCGGCGGCCGAGCAGCCGCGGACCGGCGGCCCGGAGGCCAAGGGCCCTGGCCAGGAGGGCGGTGCAGGACGCACACTGGCGACTGCACCGTCCGACAGCACCCGACCATCGACGGACGACGACGTACGACTGAGGAGAACGACGTGGGGACCGTAACGCTCGGCGTTTCGATCGCGGTCCCGGAGCCTCACGGCAGCCTGCTCCAGGAGCGGCGCGCGGGCTTCGGCGATCCCGCCGCGTACAGCATTCCCACGCACGTCACCCTGCTCCCGCCGACCGAGGTGGAGGCCGGCCGGCTGCCCGCCGTCGAGGCGCACCTGGCCGCGATCGCCGCGCTCAGCGACCCGTTCGCGATGCGCCTGGAGGGCACCGGCACGTTCCGGCCCGTGTCCCCGGTCGTCTACGTGAAGCTCGCCGAGGGCACCGACGGCTGCGACCGGCTCCAGCAGCGCATCCGGGACGAGGCCGGGCCCGTGCCGCGCGAGCTGCAGTTCCCGTACCACCCGCACGTCACCGTCGCCCACGGCATCGCCGAAGAGGCCATGGATCAGGCATTCGCGGAGCTGGCCGGCTTCGAGGCGGCGTGGACCTGCTGTTCCTTCGCGCTGTACGAGCAGGGCGCGGACGAGGTGTGGCGCAAGCTCTGCGAGTACGAGTTCGGCAGCGGGCGGGCGATCACCGCCGTCCCGGCGCAGGGCGGCAGCCCGGTCGACGAGCCGAGCACCACGCGCTGACCTCCCGGCGGGGCATATGCCTCCCCGCTGCCGCCTCGCCCGCTCCCTTCCCGCCGGTCACATCGGCAGGCGGCGGAACAGTGGGCGTGGCATATGCCGTACCGCCGTCATCACCACGCGCAGCGCGCCCGGCACCCACACCGTCTCCGAGCGGCGCCGCAGCCCCAGCTCGATCGCCGTCGCGACCGCCTCCGGCGTGGTCGCGAGCGCCGCTTCCACCGGCCCCTCGGACGCCGATCCCTCCGACACCGGCCCCTCGGACGCCGGCCCCTCCGCCCCCGAAGCTTTCGCCCGACGATAGGATTCGCCGAGCAATCCATCAGCAATCGGAGGACCGCCGCGCCGTGCGTACGAAGGTGCCGGTCCAC